>JAJRUC010000543.1 GCA_024278015.1 Chloroflexota bacterium | reverse complement strand
CTCATGGATGCCCATCAACCCGAAGTGCCCCTCATTCGCCATATCGGCGGGGTTGACGGGCGGTTCAAAGCCGATGCCGTCATCTTTCAGCCACAGATGCAGACCTTTTTGGGCAAAGGTCACGGTCAGCGCTGCCGAGCGGGCCGCCGCATGGCGCACCACATTGCTTAAACCTTCCTGGGCAATGCGATACGCCGTCAGTTCGATGTCGGCGGGCAGGCGGTGCGGAGTTTCCCGCACCCGCACGGTCACAGCCAGCCCGTTGGCCGCCGAAACTTCTTTGGCCAGCATTTCCAGCGCGGTTATCAGCCCCAGATCTTCCAGATAGAGCGGGCGCAGGGCGCGGACAAAGCGGCGGAGTTCGGTTTGCGTATCCAGCACCATCGTTTGCAGTTGCGCCAGCCGTTCCCGCGCCCGTTCCGGGTTTTTATCCAGCGCTTTTTGCGCCATTTCCACCCGATGTCCCAGCGCAATCAGCGATTGAATGGTTTCATCGTGCAATTCCCGCGCCAGACGGCGGCGCTCATCTTCCTGGGCGGCGGTGACGGCGGCGATATAATCGCGCATGCCGGTTTGATAGCGTTGAATCTGGATGGCCATACTCTCCAGCGTGCGGCGCAGGTCGTCAATCTCTTTCACCCCGCCGACGGGTTCTTTCACGGCGGAAAAATCACCCCAGGCCACGGCGGTGGTTTTCCGGTCCAGGGCTTGCAAGGGGTAAACAATGTATCGCAGGCCAAAGGTAACCGCAACGCCCGAAACGAGCGCGGCCACAACTACCAGCAGGGGGGTGAGCAGAGACAGGCGCAGGTTGGGCGCAATCAGGGTTTCCCACGGCTCTTGTACCACCAGGCCCCAGCCGGGGCCGTTCACCGGCGCGTATCCGGCCACCATTTCCTGCCCGTTTTGGTCATAATGCACGGTAGCGCCCGACAGCCCTTGCGTTACGGCAGAAACGCCCTGGTGCGAGCGGTAATCCAGCCCGATTTGGGTGGGGTCGGGGTGAAAAATGACCGTACCCTGCCGGTCAACCAAAAATGAAATCAGCACATCCAGCGAGTGGTTGGTGTTTGGGCGCGGTGTTTCAGACGGAGCGTTGGTCAACTGCACTACTCCCGGTTCGCCCAGCCTGTCCAGCGATACCGCGCCGACCACCATTTGCCCCTCTTCCTGGGCCAGCCCAATCAGCAGCATTTCGCGCCCGGTGGCGGCATCAACAAACAGCGAAGAAAAGAGGGCTTGCCGGGCGTGGTTGGCCGACAACACCGACTGCCCCGCTTGCAGGTTATCGGTGGGGCGGGCTTCCCAATTGTCTGCGGATGGTATCGCCTGCATCAGCGTGCCGTCAGCAGCAAACCACGCCAGCCCGCCGTCGAACAAGGGGGCGAGCGAACCGGAGGCGGGGATGACGTTGTTGTTGGCAATGGTATCGAGTACCACCAGGCGGTTGGAAAGCTCATCGCTGAGGTGGCCCGCCGCCAA
The DNA here is from genome assembly GCA_024278015.1 of Chloroflexota bacterium. Lineage (GTDB taxonomy): Bacteria > Chloroflexota > Anaerolineae > 4572-78 > 4572-78 > JAJRUC01. Next base: position 3,168 of record JAJRUC010000543.1, on the reverse strand, counting down.
CTGGGCGGCGCGGGCATCAATGGCCGCCACCAAATCTCGCATGGCAGATTGATGGATATTGATGCCCCACACCGCCACCGCCACCAGCATCAGCGTCAGCGGCAGAACCGTCCACAGCAAAAGCTGCACCCGCAATCCGCGCAAACTGCCCAGAAACATCGGTTAATCCGTGGCCTCATCCAGGGTAAGCCAACCTTGTTTCACAGCCAGCAACACCGCTTCGGTGCGGGTGGCTACATCCAACTTGCCGAAAATATTCGCCAGATGCCCCTGCACGGTGCGGTTGCTGATGCCCAGCGTCTGCCCGATGGCGCGATTGGTTAGCCCTTTGGCCGCCAGTCGCAACACGTCCAGCTCGCGGCGGGTCAGGTTTTCGATGACTTCCTGCGCCCCGGAAGGTTTTCCGGTGGCAAGCTGGCTCATCACCTTGGCGGTTACGGCGGGGTCCAGCGCCGAACCGCCGCGCGAAACCGCCCGCACTGCCCGCACCAATTCAGCCGAGGGGGCGTTCTTCAGCACGTATCCGCCGGCGCCCGCCTGCAACATGGCGAAAATGTACGGGTCATCATCGTAGGCGGTAAGCACCAGAATGTGGGCGGCGGGGTTGGCGGCCTTGATGCTGCGCGCCGCCTCAATACCCGTCATTTCCGGCATCTGGATGTCCAGCACCAGCACATCGGGTTGGTACTCTCTTGCCAGCGAGACAGCTTGCGCCCCGTTTTCGGCTTCCGCCACCACTTCAATGTCGTCTTCGTCTTCCAGAAACTCGCGGATACCCTTCCGCACTACGGCGTGGTCATCCGCCAAAACAACCCGAATTTTGTCTGCCATAATATTAATCCTGAGTTAAAATTATCCCCCCTTAATCCCTGATGAAGAAACCGCTTCGCGCCCTCAAAGAGGGGGGAGACATTCCCTCTCCCCACAGGGGAGAGGGAGAGGGGGTATTATCTTACGCCGTTGTTTTGGGTTTGGGCAAGCCCACCAAATTCAATGCCATTGCGTTCAAGGTGACGGTGATGGTGCTGGCCGCCATTGCCAGCGCGGCCCATTCGGGGCGCAACAGCACGCCGAAGGTGGTGTACAGCAACCCGCCCGCAATGGGGATGGCGATGACATTATAAATGGCCGCCCAGAACAGGTTCTGTTTTATTTTACCACGAACCTTCCGGGCAAGTACAATCGCTTTCACAATATCGAAGGGGTCGCTGCGCATCAGCACCACATCGGCGGTATCAATTGCCACGTCCGTGCCCGCGCCGATGGCAATGCCGACATCGGCGGTTGCCAGCGCGGGCGCGTCGTTCACCCCGTCGCCGACCATTGCCACTTTTTTCTGCTCGCTTTGCAGGGCGGCAACCCTGGCCGCTTTCTGGTCGGGCAGTACGTCTGCAATTACGGTGTCAATGCCCAATTGCGCGGCCACCGCTTCGGCGGTTTTGCGGGCGTCGCCGGTGAGCATCGCCACTTCCAGCCCCAATTTATGCAGCTCTGCAATCGCTTCGGCGGCAGAGGCTTTGGGTTTGTCCGCCAGGGCAATCAGGCCCGCCAGCTTGCCGGCTATTGCCACAAAAGTGACCGTTTTCCCCTGCGACGATAACCGCTGCACATCCGCCTGCACTGCATCATCCACCGTCAGCCCTTCTTTTTCCATCATTTTATCATTGCCGATGGCGACTCGCGCCCCGCCGACCATTGCCAGCGCCCCGTGCCCCGGCACGGTCTCAAAACCGGAAACACCGGCAGAGGTGTCCAGCCCGCGCTCTGTGGCAGAGTTTACAATGGCCCGCGCCAGCGGATGTTCCGCGTCTGCCTCCAATGCTGCCACCCGCGCCAGCAGGGTATCTTCCGGCACATTGGCGGTGGTGATAATGTCTGTGACAGACGGTTTGCCTTCGGTGAGCGTGCCGGTTTTATCCAGCACAATGGTGTTGAGGGTGGCGACGCTTTCCAGCGACGGCGCGTCTTTGATGAGTACGCCGTTTTTTGCGCCCAGCCCCATGCCGGTGGTGATGGCGGTGGGGGTGGCCAGGGCCAGCGCGTCGGGGCAGGCGATGACCACGGTTGAAACGGCAATGGTGAGCGCAAAAATGATGTCTGCGCCCAGCGCCACCCACACCAGCATAGCAATTACACCCGCGCCCAGCGCCACAAATACCAGATATTTCCCGGCGGTGTCGGCCAGCCGTTGGGCGGGCGCTTTGCTCCCCTGCGCCGATTGCACCATTTGCACAATGCGGGCCAGGGCCGTATCTGCGCCGACATGCTCGGTTTTGAAGCGGAAGGCGCCGGTGGTGTTCAGCGTGCCGCCCGTAACCGTTGCCCCGACCCCCTTTTCTACCGGGACCGGCTCGCCGGTAATCATGGCTTCATCCACATAACTTTGGCCGTCAGTCACCGTTCCGTCCACCGGAATTTTTTCGCCGGGGCGCACGGCGACGATGTCGCCCACCTGCACCTCTTCCACCGGAATTTCCAGTTCCTGCCCGTCGCGCAGCACGCGGGCCTTTTCCGGCACCAGTTTCAGCAGCGATGAGATTGCTTCGCCGGTGGCGTTGCGGGCGGCCATTTCCATCCAGTGCCCCAGCAGGCTGAAGGTGGTGAGCATGGCGGCGGCTTCAAAAAATGCGTCCCCTTCAAACAGGAAGGTTGCCCCCACGCTGTAAATATAGGCCGTCAAAATGCCGGTGGCAATTAGCGAGGCCATATTCAATTCCTTTTTCAGCAACGCCTTCCACGCCACGGAAAGGAAGGGCTTGCCGCCCCAGAATACCACCGGAGTGGTGAGCAAAAACTGGAAAATGTTGTTCGGAATACCGAACGGGGTGGCCGGATTCAGCCCCAGCAACCGCGTGCCCAAAGGCGAATAGAGCAGCTCGATGACGGTGACGGCGGCGGAAATGAGAAACAGGTTGCGCATCATCGTTGCCATGTGCGGGCCGTGTCCGGCGTGCGCGTCGTGGCTTTCATGCCCCTCGTGGCCTTCGTGTTCGGCGGGGCCGGCATGGTCGGCGTGGGAAGCGGTGTGTACCGCGCCCCCTTCCTGGCAGGTGAAGCCGCAATGTTTCACCGCCTCGATGATGGCCCTGGGGGTGACTCGCGCGGGGTCGTAACCCACCAAAATTACCCCGGAAACCCGATTGAGGGCGACATGATGCACGCCCTCCG
>JAJRUC010000542.1 GCA_024278015.1 Chloroflexota bacterium | reverse complement strand
GGTCAATTCGCATTTAACGCAAAACCACCCCCGACGGGCGCAGGAGATTGTAACCCAGGCAATGCGCCGCGCGCGCACCACCCTGTCTGATGCCCGCCGCGCCATAGATGATTTGCGCACCACCGAAAAACCGGCCAGTATTATTGAACAACTTCAACAGGAAGTGACCCGTTTTGCCGAGAGTACCGGCCTGCCGTGCGCGTTTACAGTCGATGTGACCGCTGCTGTGCCGCACCTGATTCATAAACATTTGGCCCGCGTTGTATCCGAAGGATTAACCAATGTCGCCCGGCACGCGCAAGCCAATCGCGTTTGGGTAACGATGACCCAGGCCGAAACGCAACTCACCGTTGAAATTGGAGATGACGGTATCGGCTTTGCGCCGGACAAGACAAGGGGCAAGCGTGGTCATTATGGGGCGCTGGGGATGCGGGAGCGGGTTCGCTTGATGAACGGGACCCTTAACATTGAAAGCGCCCCCCATCAGGGCACAATCATTCGCTTGCACTTGCCGCTGCTGTAATCAGGGAGATAATTTGTATGTCAGAGCCAATTCGCCTGTTAATTGCCGATGACCATTTGATTGTGCGGGAAGGAGTGCGTTTGATTATAGAGACTACCGAGGGCATCGACGTGGTGGCCGAGGCCGGCAATGGTGCGGAAGCCGTAATTCTGGCAGACAGACATCAACCCGATGTGATTTTGATGGATTTACGCATGCCGGAGATGGACGGTCTCACCGCCATCATCGAACTGCAAAAAACGCATCCGCACGTTGCGGTGGTAATTTTAACCACCTACAGCGAAGATGAGTTGATGTTGCGCGGCTTGCGGGCCGGCGCATTGGGCTATTTGCTCAAAGATACCGACAGGGAAACTTTGCTCAATACTATTCGGGCGGCGGCGCACGGCGAATTGTTGCTTAAACCGGAAATTGTAGCCAAACTCCTTGCCGCCGCGCCCAAACAGACCGCGCCTGTCGGGTTGTCTGCCGGCGGCGTGGCCTTAACCGGGCGCGAACTGGAAATTTTGCATGCGGTGGCAAGCGGCGAGCGTAACAAAGAGGTGGCCCATCGTCTGGGCATTACCGAGCGGACGGTGAAGGCGCACCTGACCAGTATCTACAATAAATTCGGCGTCGATTCACGGGCGGCGGCCATTGCCGTCGCGGCCCGGCGCGGATTGCTGCCATAAATCCCTGTCCGCAGGGATAGACCACCGGCCTGCTCCTGCGCTTAAAAAACCAGGGGGCATCATCTTGTTGTCTGGGGCCAAAACGGGAAACGGCGGGCGCCGGCGCGCCGGGGAAATCCGCATTTTGCGCCCACCCTGCCCGCAGAACGTCCATCAACGCATTGGAAACGGGCGCGTGGTTTTGGGGGTCCGGGCCATATTCCATATCAAAGCCATCAAACCAGGGTTCGTCGCCGCGCCAAACATAGACGGCGCTGTTCCAGCCGTATTGCTCAAACAGGCCGATTTGGTCGCGCAGGAAGGCGGGCGCCGTTTGTCCACAAATTCCACTTGTCGGCGGCGGAAGCCGGCGCAAGCGGAGGCCGGTTACTTTTGGCGGGGGCTTCATCCCCCGGCGGTTGGGTATCAGACGCAGGTAAACCGGCGGGAGCTTCTGCTTCTTCCACATCCGAAGACAACAAACTGCAAGCTGAAACCAGGAATATTAAAAACAGGAAAATTGCTGTTTTCTTCATTCTGTTTTCTCCATTAATCAGGACTTGCGCAGTTGCGGCATTTTACCCCCCTCAGTCCCTGATGAAGAAACCGCTTCGCGCCCTCAAGCGGGGGGAAGTTAGCTCCTCCCCCGACATCGGGGGACGCGAAGCGGGGAGGGGGTAGAACACCGCGATTTACCGCAACTGCGTAAGTCCTGTTAATGTGAAAAAGGCCATAAAAGCGTTTGCCGTCAATTTTAAGGCTGCCGCCGGTTATGGGGGCGTTGTCTTTGCCGGGCGACTCACATCTCCGCCAAAACGGCCTGAATATCGCGCAGGTGCATTTTCTCGTGAATGCCGATGACTTTGGTCACTTGCCGCAGCGTTATCTGCCCCAAGGCCGGATGCCGGGCCTCTTTCAGCCAGGCTTCCGCCGGAATGTTGCGAATGACGGCCAGCGTTTTCACCCGCTGGGCGGCCAGTTCGGCCAGCAAATCCGTCGTCGATTGCCCGGCCCGTTGGCCGACGTGGCTGTTGTTCCAGCGGTCAAGGTCAAAATCGGGCCTGGGCGTTATCTCTTTGCCGGCCAGCACCGCCTTAATAAATCGCCGGTGTGCTTTTTCCGCATCCACCAGATGGGCCACAATTTCCCAAATAGTCCAGCGCCCGTCGTTTGGACGGAAGGTGCGGGTTGGCTCGTCCAAACCTTCCACCAACGCCACCAAATCGCTCCGCACTGCCGTCATTTTTTCAATCATTTGCTGCCGTTCAGCTTCCATTTGCCTCTCCTTGTTATGTCAGTCGGGGCGCCCGGTTTCAGGCGCACGTACAGTATACCACAGATTACGCCGCCGGAGGCAACAATCCGGTTGGGGCCGCAACCTCTTTTCGATGCGGCCGGTTTGATGGTAAAATGGGGAGAGACCGTCCCATCCATTTTGATAAAGGAGCGCATAATTATGGTCGATTTGATAATTTCCCATTGCAACCCGCTGGTCATTGAGGCCGAAACCGATGCGCCGGTTGTTTGGCGCGATTACGATATTGCCATTGCGGCGGGAAAAATAAGCGCCATTGAACCGGCGGGCCGGCTTGCCGGTTCCGCCAAAACAGCGGTCATCGACGGCCGGGGGATGCTGGCGATGCCCGGCCTGATAAACACCCACGCCCACGTGCCGATGTGTATCTTTCGGGGGTTGGCAGAGGATGTCAGCCTGGAACGCTGGTTCAATGAATTTATGTGGCCGCTGGAAAGTAACCTGACCGAAACGGACGTATACTGGGGCATGTTGCTGGGCCTGGCGGAGATGATTGAAGGGGGCGTGACGACGGTGGCCGACCACTATTTTTTTATGGACCGGGCCGGGCAGGCGGTTGTTGAGGCGGGGACGCGCGCCGTGTTGGGCTGGGCGGTTTTCGGCAGCAACGGCCGGCCGGCGCTCGATAAAACAGCCGAATTTGCAGCCCGCTGGCAGGGGCGGGCCGATGGCCGCATCACCACTGTAATGGCCCCGCACGCCCCCTATACCTGCGACGATGATTTTTTGCGGGCGACAGTGGCCCACGCCAAACGGCTGAAGCTCGGTATCCACATTCATGCGGCTGAAACGTTGGGGCAGACGGAAATGAGCCTGAAAAAGCGGAGCATAACGCCGATTGGGGTTCTGGCGCAGACAGGCGTTTTTGAGGTTCCCACCATTATTGCCCACGGTTGCGGCATTTTGCCGGAAGATATTCCGCTGATGACCCGGCCGGGGATGCGTGTGGGCGTGGCCCATGCCCCCAAAACCTACCTGAAACTGGGCATGGGCCTGACTCCCGTTGCCGCCTTGCAACAGGCCGAAATTCCGGTGGGCCTGGCCACCGACGGGCCGGTGAGCAACAACACGCTTAATATTTTTGAGAGCCTGCGCCTGATGGCGCTGCTGCAAAAACACGAAGCCCGCAACCCGGAGGTGATGACCATTCCCCAGGCGCTGGACATCGCCACCCGTGGCAGCGCGGCGGTGTTGGGCATGGCAGACAGGCTGGGGCAACTGGCGCCCGGTTATCTGGCCGACATCATTTTGATTGACATGAGCGGCCTGCATCACCAGCCCCTGCATCGGCCTTTGGCCGGCCTGGTGTACAACACCCGCCCCGGCGATGTTCACACCGTCATTGTCAACGGCAAGGTGGTTATGGAAAATCGCCGGCTGTTGACCCTTGATAAAGGGGAAATTATCCGGCAGGTGGGCCTGAATATGACCCGCCTGGCCCGGCGAGTGCCCGAAAACCGCATTCAGCTTTACAATCCGTAACCGGTTTTTTGGCTTTGGAGGCGAACCACACATGTAAATCATCTGTCATTGGCCAGGGTGTGAATACCTTTACGATAGTTTGACTGAAATCACTTAGTGTCTATCCGTAAAATACCTGTGGCACTCATTGTCAAACAACAAGCCGATGAAGTTGTAGTTGCTCCCCCCTTAATCCCTGATGAAGAAACCGCTTCGCGCCCTCAAGCGGGGGGAATTAGCTCCTCCCCCGACAGCGGG
>JAJRUC010000541.1 GCA_024278015.1 Chloroflexota bacterium | reverse complement strand
CGACTCCCGGAAAATACGGGGTCGTTGTTTGGAGTCCGGTGGGGTCGTTTCTTGTTGAGGAACCCGGAACAGAGTATTCGTTTTTATTTGAAGTGAGCGCGGGCGAGTCAAAATATTTGGGTGATTTAATTTCCACTGTTCCATAAAATTTGAGTTTCCTGGTGAAATATGCCTTCCATAAATAAACTTGTCGTATTTCTGTTGAAGTGGTCCGAATATTTTTTAAAAGATTTTACCTTTACCATGCGTAACGGTCTGGCAAAAGGGTTAAAACGACGGTATGGATTTGGTTTCAAGTTAAAAACAACCCTGACCAAAGAAGAACAATTTCTGATGAGCCTTGATTTTGCCGGAAAAACAGTCTTCGATGTCGGGGGATACGTGGGTATCCTGACCTTGTTCTTTGCCGGAGCCGTTGGCCCCGAAGGGCTGGTTTTCACTTTTGAACCCAATCCCGGAAACTTTGAAGAACTGGGCCACAACATTAGTCTCAACACATTCGGCAATATCCGGATATTTAACGTGGGATTTGGCGCTCAGGAGGGGATAATGGATATGATTATTGACCCCGTTTATCCTTCCAGAAGTACCATCAAAATAGAAAGAGCCGTTGCTCCCCAAAAATCGGATGTCGTTTCGGTGCAAATTTACGCTTTGGATGATTTTTTGAAGCGGGAATCCTTACCCATCCCGGATTTCGTAAAAATCGATGCCGAAGGGGCCGAGCTGGATATTATTAATGGCATGCAAACGCTTCTGGCCGGCCATAAACCGCAATTATTTGTGGAATTACACGGACTGATTTCGCAAGAATTAATTCGGGGGCTGTTGGGGCACAGTTACATCCTCTATCATATCGAAACCGATACCTCCATAACCGGGGCCGACCCGCTGCCGCCCATTGAGAACGGACATCTGTTTTGCCGATAATCGGAACTTGTGATAGGGTGGCTCCCAATTTGGCCCAAATCTAATGTTAGTCGGGAAGGATTTTGGATGTTGCCCACTTATATTTGCTGCCCAAAGTGCCGGGGAACGCTTGAACAAAACGATAATTCTTTAATCTGCCGGGATTGCACGCAACAGTATCCGGTTAATTTTAATATTCCGGATTTGCGCTGGCCCAGACCGGAGGATGACCGCCGACAGCAGGCCCTCCTTACCCGGCTGGCTGTCAGTTACAACCAGTCCGATTTTTCAGGTCTGGTGAGTATGCTTAGCGCTACCTCTGCCGAAGCGGAGCATCTGGTATCGATGTATGCCGATTACCGGCTTGATATTCGACGGGGGCAGAAATTTTACCGGATGTTTCTTGAAAGGTGGAACGATATTTTTGGCAAACCGCCCCTCTCTTTCGATGTGGCTCTTGATTTGGGCTGCGGTACCGGCAAGGGGCTTTTGCCCCTTGCGACAGACTACGCCGGGGTTTTAGGCATAGAGCCGGACCTGCCCAGTTTGCTGCTGACCAAAAAGCTGCTCGAACAGGAAAATATCACCAATGTTTATTTGGTGCAGGCCTATGCTCAGGTTTTGCCGGTTAAGGACAATCAATTTGGTTGGTGCCACGCCCAGAATGTATTGGACCATTTGTTTCGGGTAGCACCTGCTTTTGCCGAGATTCATCGGGTACTGAAAACGGGCGGCGCCTTTTGCGCCGATTCGCATAATCGTTTCGACATTTTTTCAAAAGAACCCCATGTGAAAATTCGATGGGTGGGCTGGCTGCCGCGCGCCTGGATGAAGCCATATGTTAAATTTCGCACCGGCGAAGTATACGAGGACATTCATCTGCTATCTGTTTTTGAGGTCAGACGCGCCTTCATTCAAACGTTCGGTCCGCACAACTTCAGGATAATTTTTCCAAAAGTAGAGCCGTATGGTTATCCGGCCACGTGGAACAGGATTGTTACAATTATCAGTAAAATCCCTCTGATTAATTTTGCAATACTGGCCGTGTTCCCTTCACAGTTGGCAATTGCCCAAAAAAGTGACTGACTATGCACCTCATCATCCAAATTCCGTGCTATAACGAAGCCGACACCCTGCCCCAAACTGTTGCCGCCCTGCCGACCCGCATCCCCGGCGTAGACCGCATCGAAACCCTCATCATTGATGACGGCAGCACCGATGACACCGTAGCTGTGGCCCAAAAACTCGGCGTGACCCACATTGTCCGCCACCCGAATAATCGCGGTCTGGCGGCGGTCTTTCAAACCGGCCTTAACGCTTGCCTGCACCTGGGCGCCGATATTATCGTCAACACCGATGGCGATAACCAGTATCCGGGCAGCCAAATTCCCCGGTTAATTGCCCCCATCCTGCAAGGCAAGGCCGATATGGTCATCGGCGACAGACAAACGCGCACCATCCGGCACTTCTCCCCGCTTAAACGCTTTTTGCAGCGATGGGGAAGCTGGGTGGTGCGCATAGCCTCCGGCACAACCGTGCCCGACGCCACCAGCGGCTTTCGCGCCCTGACCCGCGACGCCGCCATGCGATTTTCTATTTTTACCAAATATACCTACACCCTGGAAACCATCATTCAGGCCGGCAAAAAAGGGTTGATTATCTCCAGCGTGCCCATCGAAATTAATCCCCCCCTGCGCCAATCCCGGCTCATCAAAAGCAACTGGAGCTACATCAAACGCAACGCAGCCACCATTTTGCGCCTGTACACATTTTACGAACCGCTCAGAACCTTCTTCTACCTGAGTCTGCCTTTTTTCCTGAGCGGTCTGCTGCTGCTGGGCCGGTTCTTCTATTTTTATCTCGACGGTGCAACCAATACCTATGGCAGGTTTTTGCAATCGGTGATGATTGGCGGCACGCTGCTGATATTGGGGCTGCTCATTTTTATGATGGGCGTTATCGCCGATTTGATTGCCGCCGGCCGATTGATAAATGAAGAAACCCTGTACCGCATGAAGCGTCTGGAGATGGACGGCCCCGTCCCAAAACCCCCGCATTTAACGCGCAACCAAAGATAATTACCCGCTTTAGGCCGATGCAAGCAGCTCGTGTTATAATTTTGTCGGGAGTACTTTAATTACTGAATGGTGACGCAGGGTTGCTATGGCCTCTCCACAGCCGGATTCAAATCGACACACCTTGATTGGCCGCACCATCGGCCAATATCGTTTGCTGTCTGCGGTGGGGCAGGGTCGCCGCCGGCGCATCTACCGGGCGCGAAAGGCGCAAACCGGGCCTGATGTCGCCATAAAAATTGTCTTGTCCGGGCTGGACGAAGACCCCCGCCAGACCGCAATCTTTCGGCGAATGACGCAACTTGCCAAGCTAACGCATCCTGGTATTGCCCCGACGCTCGATTTCGGCGCGTGGGATTTCGGCTATTACCTGGTTATGCCCTGGCTTGACGGGGACGACCTGGGGCAATGGTTTTTGCGTACCGTAGAATGGCCTTTCTTCGGTTTGGAAGCCGTGTTTACCGCTGTGGCGGTTGCGGTGGCCGCCGCTCATGTCGGGGGCGTTGTCCATCAAAATATCAAACCGTCCAATATCATCCTCAATAAAGACAAATTGGTTTACCTGACAGATTTCCAGATTGTGGGGACGCATCCGCCCACCGAGGCCCCGTATTACGCCGCCCCGGAATTTTTTACCCGGCCCGCAGCGATAACCCCCGCCGTCGATATTTACTCGCTGGGTGTTTTGTTGTTTGAAATGCTGACCGGAACCCTGCCCTTTGTGGCCGAGTCGCCGTGGGGCGTCATCCAAAAACACACCGAGGCCCCCATACCCAATCCCCGCGATTTTAACCCCGATATTCCGGCAGCCGTTAATGACGTTGTGCAAAGAGCGCTGGCTAAAAATCCCGCCCGTCGATTCTCGTCGGCGCCGGAAATGGCCGGCGCTCTGTCTGCCGCGTTATCCCAAAGCCCATCCGCCGGCCGGCATCTGCCCGAACCCCCGGAAGCGCCCACCACAATATTGCCTCTGCCCGTCGCAGCAAATGAGGCCGGGGCCGCAGCGCAGCGCCGGCGGCAACTGGCCCGTTGGGGGGGAATACTGATTATTGCGTTGGTTGCGGCCGGCTTTGCTCTTAATCCTCCGGCGATATTTGCGCCCAAAACGCCGGCGCCGACCCTTGCCGCCCGCGCCGCCGGCCCGTCGCCCACCGCCACGCCGTCTGCCACCAAAACGCCGGTGGTTGTGCAGCCCGTTGCGCCAAAACCGACCATCCCCGTCGCCACCCCAACCGATACCCCCGCGCTCACCGCCACGGCCACACCACTGCCCCCCCCGGCCACCGCGCCCCCGCCCACCGCCACGCTGCCGTTGCCTTCCCCAACACCGGCGCCGGCCGCACAACCGCCTCCGTCTACCGCCACGCCTTCTGTGGCGGAGATGCTGGCTGCGTTGCGCGGCAAAATTCTGTTCAAAACCAATCGCGCCGGGCGCGTGGAAATTTATCAAATGAACGGCGACGGCGCTGAACAAAAACCACTGGCCCCGGAATGGGCTTTTTTGTACAACGAGGCGGTTCGCTGGGAGGCGTTTTCGCCGGACAGAACCGAAGCGATTACCGTGCGCGGGCAGGGGCAGTTTGATTTGTGGCGCGTGCAGGCCAACCGAAATTTTGAGGTGCGGCTGACCACCCATTCCGCCGCCGATTACGACCCGGTTTGGTCCCCGGCCGGGGGGCGCATTGTCTTTGTGTCAGACAGGTCCGGTCACGGCGATTTGTATCTGTTGCCGCTGGACGGCAGCAACCCGCAGCAACTCACCGAAAACGCGGATTTCGACAAGCATCCGTCCTGGGCGCCGGCCGGAGAGCAAGTTGCGTTTTGGTCCAATCACGGTTCCGGCCATCGGCCCCAAATTTGGCGGATAGATGTGCAGAGCCGGGCCGTAGTTAATCTCTCGAATAACGACTTCGATGACTGGGACCCGGTATGGGTAAAATAAACGTCGGTTTGAGAAAATATCGGCGCCAGGGGGGCGGGGATTTGGGCATGTTGCCCGCAGAAGCGTTGGACGGGGAACCCGGTTAATCGGTGATATTACGATTTACCGGCCACTTTTACGGCGGGTTGCGGGCTGGGTGAGCCGTTTTGCGGCTGAAGGGGCAGGGCAATGGTGAAGGCGCTGCCCGCGTTTGGCCGGCTTTCTGCCCAAACACGGCCTCCGTGCCGTTCCACAATTGCTTTTACAATTGAAAGCCCCAGCCCGCTGCCGGGGATTTCTTTTTGCTGAAGTTTGTGCGCCCGGAAAAATTTGTTGAATATCTGCGGCAAACTGGCCTCAGAAATACCGATGCCGGTATCTTCAATTTTAATGCAGGCTTCGGCTTGATTGCCCAGCAACGAAATGTTCACCTTTCAGTTGGGGCGGGTGTATTTCAGGGCGTTTTCCACCAGATTATCCACCGCTCTGGCAATGAGCGATGGACTGCCGTGGATAATCAGGGCCTGGGGGGCGGTGTACACCGATAGCCCGATTTCTTTGGTAGACGCAACTTGCCGAAAGCGCCCGAAACTGTTTTGAACGGTTTCTTGCAGACTAATATCGCACGTGTAAAAATCCTTCAAATTTTCCAGGCGGGTCAGTTCCAGCAAATCTTTGATGAGGGTTCTCATCTGGTCGACGGCGGCGTTGATGGCCGCCATATCTTCGGTTTGACGCTCGGTCAGGGGGCCGTCGATGGGGACAACGTGCAGGTGGCTCTTGATGGCGCTCAACGGGGCGGATAAATCGTGCGTAAAAGCGGTGACGAACTCGGTTTTCAGCTTGTCCAGCGCTTTCAGGGCGCTGATGTCGTGCATCAGGGTTAGTTTACCCACATTGGGCACGTTAATTACGCCGGCAGTCATCGTTTTGCCGTTGCAGCACTCAATGGATGCTTCCGGGGCGGCCTGCTGAATCAGGCCCACAATGTCTGTGGCTGACGTGACCGTTGCCAGCGGTTTTTGAAGCCATTGCGCGCCGGCAATCTGCAAAATTTCTTCGGCGGCGGGGTTAAGCAGCAGGATTTCGTCTTCATTGCCATGCGTCACAATGATGACATCGTGGCTGCTGTTGATAATCGCCGACAGGGTGGCCCGTTCCAGTTCGGTTTGTCGAAAGAGTTGGGCGTTTTCAAGGGCGATGGCCGCCTGACCGGCGATGGCGGCCAGTAATTTTAAATCCTGCTTCTTGAAGTGATTTGGTTTTGTATCGTGGTTGATGGTTAAAATGCCGACAATCCGGTTGCGGCGAATGAGGGGCGCGGCCAATACCGACCGGGCCGTGTACGGTTGATTGGGATACGTCAACCAGCGGTCATCGTCGCGGGTATCAGTGATGATGTCGCCGCGCTTGTGTTTAAGCACCCAGCCCGCAAAGCCTTCCGTCAAAACCTGGCCCACAATTTTATGGGCTTGCGCGTCAGACAGGTTTTGCTGTTGCAAAATATACTTCGAGACCCGATTGTTTTCATCGAACAGCATAATAGACCCGGTGGCGGCTTTAAAATGCGGCACGGTCAGATCAATGACCCGCTGTAACATTTTATCCGGGTTCAGGTCTTTGTTCAGCTCATCGCTGATTTGGTTTAGCAGCAGAAGCGGATCTTGCATATTGATGACTCTGGCACTACGATATTTAGGTGGTGGTAATTTTTGACTGATGGGACAAATTGTCTTTCCCCCTCTCCCCAGCGGGGAGAGGGAATTTTGCTCCCTCCCCTTTTAGGGGGAGGGTCGGGGAGGGGGTTTTCGTCCATCAGTCAATCCTGGCCACTACCGATATTTATAACCTGAATTTGGAGTTTGCTGCTATTGTGCGTTCAACCCTCTCCCCGACCCTCTCCCTGTCAGGGGGAGGGAGCATTTCCCCCCTCTTTGAGGGTACGAAGCGATTTTTTCATCAGGGATTAAGGGGGGAGAAAAACGATAATGCCGAAACTCCGAATCGGGGTTATTTATAGCACTGGGCAATACTTGATACACACATCCTTGACGAAAGATTTAGTATTATAATACCACATCCCCCCTGAAACTCAAAGAATCGATGGTACTCCCATCCCAACCTTTTTAAGATAAGGGGGCAACCCGCGTCCCGGTGGGATAAACTATGAGCGACAATAAAACGCGCCGGTGTCAGTACATCCGGCGCGTTTTATTGTCGCGTGCAAACTTTGAACAGGCGTTTAAATTATTTTGAATTGCGGGTATTATTAGATTCCAGACCCCAAAGCAATCAAATCCTCAAAATCTACCGGCTGAAGTTTCTCAAATCCCTTTTGCAAAATCTTTTGATATTCCCACGTTGTGCCGGTCAACATCGTGGCGTTTTCACACCAAAGTTGCGCCGTCCGGTCCTTGTGTTTCACGTCAATATCTTCCCGCCCTTTGGTTTCAATGAGATGGTGAACCCCATCCTTTGTGACTGCCACAAAATCGGGTTCATAATAGCGTAAATTGGCAACCGAATCGGTATAGGGAATGGTGAAGTTGAATTTGTGCGGCAACTTGGCAAAGCGCACCACATCGGCCGCTTTCTCCAGAAACAGGGCAAAGTTTTTCTCAAATTGATTATCTGCCGCCACAAGGTTGAAAACCGTCTTTTGCGCCGGCAATGTGGGTCTTGACCACGGGAATCCATCGCAGGCGGAAAGTTTGCGCCCGGCGCTTTCCAGAACGGGCGTTTGCGTTTCTACGATGGTTTCACGCAATGCCGCCACAAACGCTTTGATGGTTACGTGCTGGGTAACCCGGTGGGAGATGGCTTTGATAATTTCCGGGGTATCCAAATCTACCCGTTCCCCAAAGGCTTTAAATTCCAGAAATTGCCGAATTTTGGGAACCAGCGGCGCAAATTGCGACGGCAATTTCACATCGGCGGCAATACGTTTGGCGTAGTATGAAATGACTTCCTGCGCGGTTTGCACTTCCGGGATGGTGTATTCCCGCTCAATCATTTTTTCCAGCGTGATAAAATCATAGCCCTCATAGGTGAATGATTGCGCCGCCAAATCGGTGGATTTTTTTGGAAGTTTTGGCGTTTTGAACGCCATCACATCCAACGCTTCAATCTCTTCTTTAAGGGTCTTTTTGCGAATCAAGATGGGGCTTAAAATGGGCATGGTTATATCAGCCGCCAATTTTTCCGGGTCCGGGAAAATGGTTTCGATGATAACTTTGTCTTTATCCAAATCAAAGGTATCAAATTCAATGTCTTCATCCCGTTCCAATTGCTCCACAAACTCAATGAAGGCTTTATTGCCGATAACATCTACCCGTTCCTGAAACGTGGGTTCGCCCGGCTTGCCCCGGAACATCAACCGCAACCCGCGCCCGATGGTCTGTTCCGGCAAAATATTGGCTTTGGAGGTGTACGGGCGCAAGCCCACCACCACGGTGACACTTTTTACATCCCACCCTTCCCGCAACATTAAAACACTGACGATGGCATGGGTGGGGCTTTTATCATCGTCAATTTCTTGCGACGCTTTCCGCGCCGTTTCCACATCCCGTTTGGAAACTTCCCCTTTTCTGTCGGTGTGGATGACCAGTAATTTGTCCCCGGCAAACTCGCCCGGATATTTGCTTCTCAAATAATCTGCCACATCATCCGCGTCTTTGGTGCTGTTCATCATCACAAACAGCACCGGCTTTTTGTTGAGCGGCTTTAATGCGTCCCGATATTCCCGCCAGCGTTCCACCCCGGCGGTTAAGTAGCTCTGATAGCGCACGCTGGCAATCTCTGAAGGGGTTTCATCCATCCCTTTGGCAATCCCTTTGAGCGGGCGCTTGACCACGTTATCCAATATGGCTTGTTTCAAAGGATAATCGAACACCGTCCAGGTGAACAGCGACCCTTTGCTGTACCGGGGGGTAGCCGTCACATCAAGCTGGATGACCCCGACCCCCTCCCATTTCCCCTCCCCCGAAATCAGGGGAGGGGAAATGGCGCTGTGCAGCCGCCGAATGGTTTTGTTCCACTCGTTTTCTTCATCGTGGGTGTGGTGGGCTTCATCGTTTGCCACAAAAACATTGCCGCCCCGTTTGATAATCCGGTCTGTAAATTTATCTTCCGGGGTCATATCAGCCGGAGGGAGCGAACCGAGCATGGTGGTCATAATGTCGGGTTCATTGCGCTTGTTATTTTCCCGCTCATAAAGCTGCTGAATGTTGGTTAGATATAATGCGCCGGTGGAACTTGCCCGTTCACTATCGCCGCGCACATAAAAATCCATATCCCAGTAAATTTTCAGTTCCGGGGGAATGAGCGGGTCGGTGCGGAAAACGCGCCCACCGGCGAAATCAGACCGCAACCGCTCAAAGACAATCACATTGGGGGCGATGATTAAACTGGTTTTGGCATACAGATTTTCATCTTCCAGCACCGCGTTGAAATACTGCCAGGTGACAGCCAGCGCCAGCACTTTGGTTTTGCCGCTCCCGGTTGCCATTTTGAGACAATAGCGAGTGAAATCATCATACTGCAACAGGCGCAACCCCCCCTTGCTCCCCCCCGTTGACGGAGAGGGAATGGCGGCGTAGGTTTCAATCAAACTTTTATGGCGATGAACCTTCGCCACTTCATACAGATAGACCAGCGTTTCGATGGCTTCCTGCTGGAAATAATAGTATTCAAATTTATCACCATAAGGGGTGCGATGGTCGGTATGAAACCAGAAATTGAGCAGGGTTTTGGTGGTGGGGGTTGCGCCTTTGTAGCCGGCGGCAACCCAGGCCCGCACCGCCTGCCGAATTTTTGGCACGCAGGGCGCGGTTTTTGTGCCAACATCCAACAAATCCATTTGCGCCGGATTATGTTTTTTGCGCCGTTTTGCCATCTTGTTTCACCGTTACCGTGAGTGTTTTGGTGGTATCATTGCCCAAAATATCAATCACTTTGACCATAATGCGATAGTCGCCCGGTTCATCATATTTGTGACCGGCTTTTAAACTGAGTTTTTTATCTTTGCTGGTGCGATAGGTTTGCCACCTATTGTGGAAGGTGTCCCCTTTGTTGTCCCAATCGACCGCCCAATAATCAATCCATTGTTTCCAATGGGTGATGGCGGCTTGAATATCGGCGGGCACATCATCCGGGGGGATGACAAAATCGGTGAGGGTGAGATTGACCCCGCGCCCGTTTTGCGCCACATCCACCGCCAGCGCCGCCAGCTCAAAGAATTTTATATCGCCCTGTTCCACCGCTTTCTTTTCCAGCACTTCACGGGGAATGCGAATGAAGCGCATGGTGATGTTGGCTTGTGCCGCCTGCTGTTTGGCAACTTCATTCAGCTCAAAGGCGAAATCCCAGCCCAGCACATCGACCGCGCTTTCCTGAGGTGCATCTGCCCCCGTGCCGACCGCCTTGCGAAATTCCATTGCAATTTGCTGAACATCGCCGGGGGAAACGGGCGAATCGACCGCGCCGATATGCACCATCCGCCCGGCTCTGATGCCGTGCAGCCAAGTGTAACCTTGCACCGGACGAGCGTTGTACAGGTCTAAAATGAAGTGGCGATATTGCGCCACAAGGTGCGCCGCCGTTTCCGAATCGCCGAATTCGGCGGCTTGCCACGCCTGGCGTTCATACTTGCCCAGGTTTTGCACCACAAAGGGTTTAACATTGGGGATGCTCAACAGCCGTTTGCGGGTGGTGTGGATGGCAAAGCGCCCCAAATCGCAGGTTATCCAGCGCCGCCCCAATTTTTCCGCCACCGCCGCCGTGGTGCCGGAGCCGCAATTATGAACCAGGCACGTCTCGGTTAAATAGGAGTGTCCGGCTTCAACGGTCAAATCGAAAACGGTTTCTTCTGATTCTTGATGATGGATAGTTGTAATCGGGACCGGGGTCAGGTTGTCGCCATGAAAAACAATATCGCCAACACGCAGGTCTGCGGCTCGACGCCATTCATATTGAGGGCAGCCTTCCACCACGGTCTCGCTGATGGCGGTTTGGATTTTGAGCAATACGCCCGGCAAGTTGGACGTCACCTCATTATTCCAAAATCGAATCTCGCGCAGGCCAACCTCTTCAATCCAGGCGGTACGTTTTGCATCGTGAGCGCGACCTTCAGCAGTGGTGTGGGAGTCGCCATCCAACTCAATGACCAGCGCCGCCTGGCGCGAGTAAAAATCGGCAATGTAGGGTCCAAGGGGGTGCTGGCGACGAAAGGCTACGCCCAATTGATTACTCCGCAGGGCTTGCCACAATTTTTTCTCGGTGGGGGTGCTGTTTTGGCGAAGTTCCCGGCTACGGGCGAACATTTGCGGGCTAATATGAGACCAGCCGTTCCGGGCGTTGGGCTTGCGCGGAAAACGAATGGAGCGTTTTTGACATAAAACCCGATGGTTTGCGGTGAGCCACAGGATGTTGTTATTTCCTTCTCGTTGCAAGCCTGTCATTTGGCCCCGGTATTTGCGCCGGTGTGTTTGTAGAACCCGGTGGGGTTGTCCATCGTGGCTTATGACGGTTTGGCCGGGGCGGATTTGTTCGATGGGGAGGTGTGTT
>JAJRUC010000540.1 GCA_024278015.1 Chloroflexota bacterium | reverse complement strand
TTCCATCACCCGCACCAGCGGCCCTTCAATTTCCACCCGCCGCCCGTACCCGGCCAGGCCGTCCCGTCCGCGCGGGTCCTTGCCGTGGAATTTCACAAAAACCGCGCCGCTTTGGGGCAGATAGATTTGCGGTCGCTTGCCGAACAGCAGCAAACCTGCAACCGTCGCTTCGCCGTCGTCGGTCATGGCGCCAATATCCACCAGATGTTGTTCCAGCGAAACGGACAGGGGTTTGCGGCCCCGCTCCTGACGACGTTTCAGGTACTCGTCCAGCACGCGACGGTTAAAATCAAGCAAGTTGCTGCCGGGCACGGCGCCGGTTTCAAACTCGGCGGCGCTTTTGGTGGCGGCCAAATGCCGAATGGCCTCGCCGCCCAGCGGCCGGTTTTCAGTACGATGCCGCACCAGCACCCGCCCATCAAGCAAGGCGTGCAACTCGGAGCTGCGGGGCACACGCAACATAACCACGGTTCCGCCGGCTACGTCCTGCTGCTGCCAATCAACCACCACCGGCGGGCGGCATTGGGTGACGGCCTGATTCAACGCCCCTTCGGCTTCATCGGGCATAATGCCGGTGGGCCGCCCGGACAGGTTCACGCCGATGACCACGGTTCCGCCATCGGCGTTGGCCAGGGCCACCAGCGTTTCGGCCAGCGTTTCGGCCTCGGCCTGGGGTAAAAAGGCCAGGGTATGGCCCGGTTTTTGCTTCACCAGTTGTTTTAACATATCGCCATTTTAACACAATCTTTCTGATTTCTCCAGTGTTGTGTCAACCGTGTTTTAACAGATAGAAGCGACTCGCAAGCAGGGCGCGCCCCTACGACATAATACCCCCATAAATTTACCCGATTGTTTGGCGCTCAACAAGTTTATGCTACCATATCGCTATCAATTATTCTGGAGACCTGGTAATGACTCAAAGCCCCGTCATGAACATCCAACAGGCCCGCGACCTGCTCAAAAAACTGATTAAGGCCCAAAACGGCGATGAACTGAAAAAACTTGTGGCCGATAATGTGATGTGGTGCGATGGCGTATTCTTCGCCGAACTGGACGGCATGGTTGATGAATTTAAACGGCGCGGCGATGACGGCAGCGCCCAAAAGTTGAAAGACCTGGGCGATTTTATGGCCCGCCTCCGTTTTATGATTTAGCCCGCGCCTCAATGTGGGCCAGCGCCCAGCGCGCGTGCGTTTGAATCAACGGTTCCGGGTCGTGGCCGGCCTGCTTCAACGCCGGAATGGCCTGTCGATGGCCCCAATTGCCCAGGGCCACGGCCACATTTCGCAACAACCCCCGTCGTTTGGCCCGTTTGAGGGGGCTGTTTTTGAATCGCCGTCTGAAACCTTCATCGTCCAGCGAAATCAAATCGAGCAGAGGCGGGGCCATATCATCCAGCGCCGCCCGAAAGGCCGGTTCGGCGGTGGGCAGAGCAAACCGGCGGTTATAGGGGCACACTTCCTGACAAATATCGCAGCCGAAAATACGGTTGCCCAGCAGCGGGCGCAGATTTACCGGAATTTCGCCTTTATGCTCGATGGTCAAATACGAGATACAACGATTGCTGTTGAGGACAAAGGGCGCGGGCAGGGCGTTGGTGGGGCAGGCGGCCAAACAGCGGGCGCAGCGGGCGCACGTGCCCGCCGCGCCGGCGGGGGCATCGAAGGGCAGGGCGGCATCCAGAATAATTTCGGCCAAAAACAGAAAGGACCCCAGCCGTGGATGAATCAGACACGTATTTTTGCCGATGAATCCCAGTCCGGCTTGCCGGGCCAGGTCCCGTTCCAGCACGGGGCCGGTATCGATGTAAGCCCGGCCATGCACCGGGCCGGGCAGTTGCGCCGCAATCCAGGTTTGAAGCTCTCTCAATTTCGGGGTCAGCAACTTATGGTAATCGACGCCCCAGGCGTAACCGGCAATAATCCCCCGCGAGGGGTTGGTCAGGATGTGGGGGGGCAAGTGCCGGGTGTGATAGTTGGCGGCCACCACCACCACCGACCGCGCGCCGGGTACGGTTTTAGCCAAACTGGCCCGGCGGGCAACGGCATCGGGCCGGGCCAGGTAGGCCATTTCGGCGTGATGGCCGGCCTTGAGCCATGCCTGGTAGTAGCCGATGTACCGGCTGGGGACTGCCGGCACAATCGCGGCCAGGGTAAAGCCCATCGATTGCGCCTTTTGTTTAATGAGAGACCCTGAAGTTTGCAAAGCCATTCAAATTATCTATAATGTTTCCCTATAAAAGATGGTTTTTCATAAGAAAAATCAAATCGAAAGCGCTTGCGTTTATATGACCACAACTCAGTATATAATACGTATTGTAACACAATCTCTGCCAAAAAGAGAAAGGGTCTTAAGCAACGACGCTTATCCAGGATTGTTTAATCGAAAGGAGAAGGTATGAAACTCGAATATGACTTGCGCGAAGAGCGAGTCAGACACCTTGATTTGAGTTGGTTTGCCACCGTCGAAAGTGGCGTATCGGTTAAAGAGGCCGTTGAGCAAATGCGCCAGGCCGGCCAGAATTGCGCCCTGATTATGCGCAACGAGGCCCTGCTGGGCATTTTTACCGACCGCGATATGCTCATGAAAGTCGTCACCGCCCCGGATACATGGAATACCGCCATTGATACGGTGATGACCTCCTCCCCCGTTACCGTTAAAGACACCGTATGCGCAGAAGACGCGCTCCACTTAATGAACGAAAAACGAGTGCGTAATTTGCCGGTTATCAACGAAGCAGGCTGGGTTATCGGCAATTTAACCCATTACGCCCTCATTAAATTTTTAGCCGACCAGTTTCCCGAATCTGTGTACAACCTTCCGCCAGACCCCAACCGCACGGCGCACAACCGGGTGGGTGGCTAATTACAAAAGAGGTGATTTATGCCAACTGAACCGATGTATAAAGACGTTGAATCTGTCATTATTCGCTTTGCCGGCGATTCCGGCGATGGTATGCAGCTTACCGGCACGCAATTCAGCAGCACAGCGGCTGTGTTGGGCAACGACATCAGCACCTTCCCCGATTATCCGGCAGAAATTCGGGCGCCCGTCGGGACGCTGGCCGGGGTCAGCGG
>JAJRUC010000539.1 GCA_024278015.1 Chloroflexota bacterium | reverse complement strand
CCCACCAATACCCCGGCGGCCGGCGGTATTCCGACGGGCGCGGTGCGCACTGATTTGAACGTGCGCGGCGGCCCCGGCACGCAGTATCCGGTCATCGGGCGTCTGGCCGTCGGCACAGAGGTGGAAATCGTCGGCCAAAATGCCGATGCCTCGTGGTGGTACATTGTTTATCAATTGAGCGATACCCGGCGCGGCTGGATTGCGGCAGAGTACGCCCCTTCCAGTAATGCCGCCGGCGTGCCGCTGGTTGATACGCCCACCCCCGTACCCACCAACACCCCGCCGCCCACCCAAACGCCCACTGTCGCCCCGTCTGCCACAGCATCTCCCACCCAAACCCCGCCGCCCACCGCCACCACGCCCGCCGCCGAACCGACCGATACGCCCGTCCCCACCCCAACCCCCACCATTGCCCCCACGCAACCGGTAACGGCCACCATTACGTTTTTGGCCGACCCGTTAACCATCAATCAGGGGCAATGCACAACCTTTTCATGGCTGGTGACAAATGTGAAGGCCGTTTATTTTGAAGGGGAAGGCGTGGCCGGTGAAGATAATGGACAGTTTGTCAAGCGCGAGGAATGTCCCCTTAAAACCAAAACCTACACCCTTGAGGTCACAAAACTTGACGACCAAACCGAAAGCAAACAAATAACCATTGTGGTGCGGGCCAAACCGGCGCCGCCGGCCGATTTGCTGGTAGAAGATACGCTGGTTGACGGCTTTACCTTGAGCTGGCTGGATAAAAGTGATGACGAAACCGGATTTAAATTGTATAATGCAGATACAAACGAAGCGCTGGCCTCGTTCGACGCGAATACCGTCTTTGCTACGGTGGGGGGGCTAACCTGCGATACGCCCTACCGATTGTATCTGGTAGCGGTCAACGATGTCGGTGAATCGGCGCCCGGCAATATTGTTGTCGAACAGACAGACGTATGTCCGTAAACAAAACCCGAAACCTGAAATTTGCGGCGAGGATGATTTATGACCGAAGAAACAAATGATGCAACAATTTTAAGCTCACCCAGGCCGGCGGCCAATCTGGTGGTCAAACAGGGGCCTCAAATTGGCATTTTGTTTCCCGTTACGGCCAATACCATTGTGTTGGGCCGGGAAGAAACGTGCGATATTATCATTCAGGACGCGGAGGCTTCGCGGCGGCACTCCCGGATAACCTGGGAAGATAACGACTTCTTTTTGTCTGATATGAACAGCACCAACGGCACCTTTATTAATGGGATGCAGATTATTGCCCCCACCCGGCTCAAACCGGGCGACAGCATTGGGGTGGGCCAAACCCTGCTGACGTTTGAACTGGATGCCGAAAAGACCGCCCAGGCCGAATACGAACCGCCCGCCGAGGCTGCGCCCGTTGCCCCCCCACCGGCTTCCGGCGAGGCGGTGGCCGCGTCCGTCCGGACCGGCGACAGCGGCAAGTCCAAAAAATGGCTGCTCATCGGTTGCGGCTGTTTGATATTTGCGTGCGCCTGCATCGCGTTAGCGCTGGTTGCCTTGGACCTGACCGATATTCTGGATTTGGGCATCCCGGTCTTGTCAGACTATAACATTCTTTTTTAACGCAAGTGAGCGCCGGCTACCGGCCGGCGTATATTTCAGTTTTGGGGCAGGAATGTAGGGGCGGCTCGCGAGCCGCCCCTACAACAGGAAAATACCCAGCCGCCCCCAAATTGAAACGCACCCACCGGCCGGCGTATATTTGCCAAAAACCGGCTGTATGGGTATAATTTGCTAACTTTCAGGGCGGTTAGCTCAGTTGGTTAGAGCGCCACGTTGACATCGTGGAGGCCACTGGTTCGAGTCCAGTATCGCCCACAAAAAAGCACCCTTCCGCCATTGGAAGGGTGCTTTTTTGTGGCAAACCGGGGCGGCGGTATTGCCTTATTTTTCGGGGATAAGATAGGGCACATCAACAATGACAATGCCGTCGTTGCCCCGTAATCGTCTTTGCAAAAAGTTGGCCGTCTGGTTGTGCAATAACTGCCCCCAGAAAGAGTCGGTTAAAAATTCGGGGACGACCACGGTGACAAGTTGGCCGGGATACTCTTCCAGGCTGACCCGGCTGATGTAATCTACCAGCGGCGTGAGAATATCCCGATATTCGTATTCAATCAACCGTAACTCAACCCCGGTGGTCACATCCGGGAAACGCGCCCAGCGGCGGCGGATACGCGCTTCAAAATCGGGATTGGTTAAAATGGAAACAGCCTGCACATTGTTTGAAATCTGCCGGGCGTATCGAATGGCGCGTAACGTGCCCCGATGAATGTCGCCCACAGGAATGATAACAATATCGGCAATGGCCCGGATTTGCGACGGGTGGAAATCTCTGGTTGAAAGCTGATTGGCAACCGTGGCGTAGTGACTGTTGATAGACCGGAACAGCCAGACAATCAGCGGAATAGCCACCACCACTACCCAGGCCCCTTCCATAAATTTGGTGACGACCAGCGCCACCAGCACCACAAATGTCACCAGGCTGCCGAAGGCGGGTAGCAGGCGCATCCACCCGGCATGGGCTTCGTAGTGGATAGTGGTCATGCGGGTTTGAGCGGTTTCGCCCGGTTTCAGCTTGCTGATTTTGGTGAACAGGCGCACCATACCGGCCTGCGAAAGGGTGAAGCCCAGCATTACGCCCAGGGCGTACAAGGGCAGCATCCTGATTTCGTTGGCCCGGAAGACAATGACAACCACGGCGGCAACAACGGCCAGCACCGTGATACCGGCGTTGTAAACCAGCCGGTCGCCCCGGTTTTGCATCCAGCGCGGCATAAAGCCATCGTTTGCCAGAAAAGAACTGACTCGCGGAAAATCCTGAAAGCCGGTGTTCGCCGCCAATACAAGAATCATCATTGTAAAAAACTGAACCCAGGCGTAAATAATTCCCCCGCCGGGAACCCCCGTCGTTACCGACCGGGCCAGTTGCGACAGGATACTTTCCTGTTCAAACGGAATTAAATGCAGGTGGGTGGCTAAATAGGTGATGCCGATGAATAGCGACATGGCAATAACGCCCATCGCAATCATCGTTTGAGCCGCGTTTTTTGATTCCGGCGGCTTGAAGGCGGCCACGCCGTCGCTGATGGCTTCGATGCCGGTTAAGGCGGTACATCCGGCGGCAAAGGCGCGAACCAGCAGCCACACGTACAAAAATCCGCCCACATTGCCGGCTGTTTCGGCCAGGCGCGGCGGGACGGTCACTGCTTCCGGGGCCGCCGCGCCGAACACGCCGAACAAACGCCCCAGGCCGATGAAGACGATGAGCAGCACGCCTCCCACAAAGGCGTAGGTGGGCAGGGCAAAAATCGAGCCGCTTTCCCGGATGCCCCGCAAATTTATCCAGGTCAGCAGGATGATAGCCAGCAGGGCCAGCCATAAACTGTACGGAAAGAGTTGCGGCAGGGCCGAGGTGATGGCCCGCACTCCCGCCGAAACCGACACCGACACCGTGAGAATGTAGTCGATGAGCAGGGCGGAGGCGGCAAACAGCGAGGGCGTAACGCCCAGATTATCGCGGGTGACAATGTAGGCCCCCCCCCCTTTTGGGTAGTGCAAAATGGTTTGGGTGTAGCTGAATACCACCAGCAAAACCAGAGTCATAATACCCAAAGCCAGGGGCAGCGTTAGCCGCAAGGCGCCCACGCTAATCAGCAGCAACACGCTCATAATCGCTTCGGTGGCGTAGGCGTTACTGCTGATGGGGTCAGAGGCGAAAATTGCCAAAGCCCGGACTTTGTCCAGCCGTTCATGAATTTCGGCGCGGGTGGGAAACGGCTCCCCGAAAATAATACGTTTGATTTTAGCGTATGAGATAGTCATCTTTTCCTCTTGGAAGATTGCGTTTGAGCGTTTCTGAATGTTACAGGAAGGTTGACCGGACTATGTCTTGAGCGTCATCGGTGCAAGTATTCAAACAAGATCCGGGCATCTTCATTACGCAAAAAGGCCGTAATGTGGTCTCCGGCCCGAAAAACCGTATCTCCATGCGGAATGATGATGCGATGGTCTCGCTCAATAGAAATCAAGACGCAATCGGCGGGCAAATTGGGAGCCACATCTTTAACAGCTTTATCGACAATTCTGTCGCCGGGTTTCAGGAATATCTTGATGAACTCTGTGTTTTCACGATATTCGCTTTGCATTTGATGCGTTTTTTGCTGAATTTCTGCCCGGCGGGTTAAGGCCAGATTATAGGCCTTGATAATATCCACTCGCCGAATCATGCCCAGGGGATGACAGGAGTCTTTGCGGTCTACAACGGGTAACTGGCCCAGGGCGTGAGCGCCCATCAGGGTCAGGGCGTCGCCGATGCTTTCATCGGCAAAAGCGACCTTCAGATGCGGCCACCGGGTGCCGATGTCGGCTGCCGGGGTGTCGTCCGGCTTCTGCTCTCTCAGGGCCTGCTCCAGGTCGCCCACCGTTACCAGCCCCCCCAGGCGGCCGTCTTTATCAAGCATCAGCAGGCCGTGATAGCGGGCGCGGGCAAAGATGGATGACAAGTCGGAAATCGGGGTGTCCATTGAAATGGTTTCCGTGTGGGCGGCCATCACCTCCTGAACCTCAACCCCCTGCAAAATGTCAATATCGCGCCCCCGGCGCAAGCGCACTCCGCGCCGGGTGAGCTTCAGGGTGTAAATTGATTCTCCCTTAAGCAAGCCCTGGGCCAGCACGGTAGAGACCACCACCGTCAGCATCAGCGGCAAAATAATGCGATAATCGCCGGTCAGTTCAAATAAAATGATGATGGCGGTGATGGGCACGTGCGCGGCAGCGGCAAAAACGGCGGCCATGCCCACCAGGGCATACGCGCCCGGCGTGGCCAGGCCCGGAAAAATCAGGTTGATTGTTTGGGCAAACGCGGCCCCCAGCATGGCCCCCATAAACAGCGAGGGCGCGAACACGCCGCCGGAACCGCCGTAGCCGAGCGTTAGGCCGGT
>JAJRUC010000538.1 GCA_024278015.1 Chloroflexota bacterium | reverse complement strand
AGCTTCCAGGACGGCGAACTCATCTCGCTGTATGTTGACCGGGGCGAATACGGCCAATCGGTTCACAGCGCCGCCGGGCTGGAATGCCTGGCCTGCCACACCGACATTAGCCAGTACCCCCATCATGAAGAAGATCAAATTACCTGCACCACCTGCCACCCGCAAAAAGGCGGCGCCCTTAACACCGAAGAAGCAGCCAACACCACCCTGCGGGTGAATGTAATCTATCAGGACCGCCGCGAAATGGTCCTGACGCTCAGCGAAGCCTGCCGCTCTTGCCACGAAAGCGAATTTGAAGCGGCCACCGGCAGCGCCCACCTGCGCATGCTGGAAGGGGGCAACCGCGACGCCCCGGTGTGCGTCGATTGCCACGGCAGCCACGATATTTCAAAAGCGGGCGAATCGCGGGCCAATATCTCTCATATGTGCGGCGACTGCCACCGGGCCGTGTATTCCACCTACCGCACCAGCGTGCATGGCGAGGCTCTGGATGAAGACTCGAACCCGGACGTGCCCACCTGCACAGACTGTCACGGCGTTCACAGCGTGCGCGGCCCGCGTGACGCCTCGTTCAGAAACGACAGCATCACCATTTGCGGCAATTGCCACGCCGACAGCTCGTTGATGGACAAGTACAATATTTCCACCGCCGTCTTCCAAACTTATCTGGACGATTTTCATGGGCGCACGGTAGACATCTTCCGGCGGCAGGAAACGCGCAACCCCAGCAACAAGGCCGTCTGCTACGATTGCCACGGTATTCACAACATTCGCCGCCCGGATGACCCGCTCTCGACCATTTATCCCGATAATTTACAACACACCTGCCAGCAATGCCACGCCGATGCCACCATTCGCTTCCCGGAAGCCTGGGTCAGCCATTACATTCCCACCTGGGAAAACACGCCGGCCCTGTTTGGGGTGAACTTCGCCTACAAGATTGTTATCTTGCCGCTGGTTCTGGGCGGGTTTATGGTTTACATTGGTATTGATGCCCAACGCCGGTGGATAGACAAACGACGACAACTCCGTCAGGTTGTTGAAGAAGCAAAGGAAGGCTTGAACGATGACTACGATTTTACCGAATAGCGTTCCGCCCACAGACAACAGTCATCATGGCGGGCCATCAATACAGGCCATCCGGCAAAAAATTCGGATGCAACATCTCAAATCAGCGATGACTTTGGCCGGGCGGGTGAAACTTATGCCGGACGGCTCAAAAGCCATCGAACGCTTTTCGCAAAGCCAGCGCCTTGAGCATCAAGTACTTCTTGTTTCGTTTTCGGTGCTGGCCTTAACCGGCTTGTTGCAGCGCTACAGCCAGGACTCAACAATCGCTTTCGTCATCGAACTTTTTGGCAATATTGATGCCCTGCGCGTTATTCATCACCTGGCGGCGGTCATCCTTATTGCTCAATCAATTTATCACGTGCTGATTATTTTGAATGTCTGGTTTGTAAACCGGGAATACGGGCACATGTGGCCCAGCCTTAAAGACCTGACCGATTTATTCGGCATGGTCAGGTTCAACCTCCGCCTCAGCCAAAAGCGGCCCGAATTTGACCGCTACAGCGTCGAAGAAAAGCTGGAATACTGGGCCTTGCTGTGGGGCACGCCGTTAATGATTTTGACCGGCATTATGATGTGGTTTCCCATTCAAACCACCGCGCTGCTGCCCGGCTCCGCCATTCCCGTTGCCCGCGCCCTGCACGGCTGGGAGGCCGTTTTAGCCACGCTGGCAATTTTAACGTGGCATATATATCACACCGTCATCAAGGAACAGAACAAAAGTATCTTCACCGGCTTAATGTCTGAAGAAGATATGAAGCACGAGCATCCAATAGAATACCGGCGCATTATGGCCGCGTATGATTTTATCAAAAGACAAGCAGTGGATGATGACAAACAGCCTCAATTGAGGCCACAGGCTAATAACGACACCGTCAGACTGGAAGAAATTACAGAAAAGGTGGTATAGAAGATTGGGTAAAAAACAAGGCAGCAAGTGGGTCAACAAATTCAAGCCTTCACTACAATGGCCCAACATTACGCTGGATCTCAGTCAGCCCAGGCAGCGCCGGAACGCATTTTTGGGCCTGACAGGAATTTTCATCGTCGGCATCGCCATGATGGTCGGCGGATTTAAGGGATACGAATATACCGAAAGCGCCGAGTTTTGCGGCAATCTGTGCCACCCGATGCAATCTGAATTTGTGCGCTACGAAGAATCGCCGCACGGCAACGTGGATTGCGCCAAATGTCACATCGGGCCGGGCACATCTTTCTTCGTCAAATCAAAAATCGACGGCATCCGGCAGGTGTACGCCGTGTTGGCCGATACCTACAGCCGGCCCATCAAAGGCCCGGTTCACAACCTGCGCCCGGCCAGAGAAACGTGCGAAGAATGTCATACGCCCACCTCGTACAAAGACAACATCATCAAAACCAAGCAACATTACGACAACGATGAAGCAAACACTCCCGTGCGTTCCACCCTCATCCTCAGAATGGGCGGCTGGAACGACCGCACCGGCGTAAGCGACGGTATTCACTGGCATATCACCAATCCGGTGTACTACATTGCCGCCGATGAACGCCGCCAGGTTATTTCGTGGATTGGCGTGGAACAGGAAGACGGCAGCCTGAAGGAATATTTTTCCCGCGATATGCTTAATATGGACAGAGAAGCCTATGTAGAAGAAGCCCGTAAAAAAGGGACTGTCCGCGAAATGGATTGCATCGACTGCCACAACCGCACCGCCCACTACATCCCTTCGCCGGAAGAAGCGGTTGACGAGGCCATTACACTGGGGTTAATTTCCCGCGAGTTGCCTTTTATCCGCAGCAAGGCCGTCAAAGCCCTGTCTCCATCGTATGCAGATGTAGCCGCCGGACGCGAAGTCATTGAAGGCATTCGGGGTTTTTACCAGGTGAAATACCCGGACCTGTACACCGGGCAACAAACCGCCATCGACGCGGCCATAGAGGAAATCAATACTATTTTCGATGAAACCCACTTTCCCAGCATGAACCTTAACTGGAAGACCAACCCCAGCAACGCCAGACACCGCCCGGCGCCGGGCTGCTTCCGCTGTCACGACGGCAAACACGTAGCCGTAGACGAAGCCGGGAACGAAGCGCAGACCATCAGCGTTAAATGTAACTTGTGCCACACCGTGCCCATTGTGGGCCGGGGCAACGATATGGTGGTGGAATCGCCGGTGGTTGTGGGCGAAGTGCCCCCCACCCATTCCGATTTTCGCTGGACGATTGAACATCGCGTCACCACGCCGGCCCAGGAAGATGCGTGCTATCAGTGTCACGGGCAGGGTTTTTGCAACAACGGCGCGTGCCATAACTTAAGCCATCCCGAAAATATGCTCTTTAGCCATGCCGAAGAATACGCCAAACAGGGCGACCAGGTGTGCTACACCTGCCATCAGGATATTTTGTGTAGTCGCTGTCACCCCGGCGGTATTGTCTCGAATCCTTAATCGAATTGATTGGAGTTATCCATGTCTGTAACCAAAAAAACATCTTTGAAAACAATCAGCACCCGAACCCTGACCCGCGTCATTGTGGGAGCCGCAGTTTTACTGCTGGTGGCCGTCGGCGTTTTCGGCGGATATTACTACTGGGACCGCTACACCTTCGCTGGCGATAAATCTCCGCTGGAGCTGGATATTGAACATCTGGAAAGCGCCATTCGGGAAGACCCCCAAAACCCGGAAACCCGCGTGGCTCTGGCCCAATACTATCTGGGCAAAGGGCTGTACAAAGATGCGCTGGCCCAGGCCGGCCAGGTTTTGAACGCCTTCCCGGACAATGACGGCGCCTTGCTGGTGGCCGGCATTGCCCACGTCCGGCTTAACGATATGGAGCCGGCCATTAAAAACCTGGAACAATTTGTGGCCGCCCGCAAAGACCAGCCTATGGCTAACGTCGATACCACCCTGGAAGCGGCCTACTATTTTTTGGGCGAAAGCTACCTGAACCAAAACCGCCCGGAAGAGGCCATTCCCAATCTGGAAGGGGCGCTGACCATTACCCCCACCGATGCCGACGCGCTGTACAAACTGGGTATGGCTTATCAAACCACCGGCCGGGCAGAGGCGGCTTTGGAAAAATATCACAAAGCGGTACGGCTGGTGCCGGATTTTGTAGAAGCCTACACCGGCATGATAGCAAGCTACAGCTCGCTTAACCAGCCGTCGTATGTGGCCTACGCCCGTGGTATGCAGGCCTTCAGTTTGCAGGATTTTAACACCGCCCAAACGCATCTGGAAGCGGCCACCGAAGCGCTGCCCGATTTTGCCCCCGCCTTTCTGGGGCTGGGCCTGACCTACGAAAAAATCGATATGCAATATGAAGCCTTGCAAACCCTGGAACGCGCCATCGAACTGAACCCCAATGACTTTGCCGCCCAGCAGGCGTATGCCCGCATCCAGGCCGTCATCGACGGACAGAATATTCAGTAATCGAGAGAGAAATGACCAACCAAACGCCGGAAAAAGACCTGAACCAGGTTGAAACAAACCCAACTGAACAGACAGACCCGCCCAGCTTGCAAGACCTGCAAGAAGAAATACAGGCTGAAGACAACAAAAAACGTCGCTTGCTGTTGTTATTGCTCTTGTTGTTGCTACTACTTTTGGCCTGCGTGTGCGGCCTGTTTTATCGCTACCTGCAAAAACCGGCCCCCCTGCCCGAAATGGTTCCCTTGCCCGTTGAAATAAACTATCCGCCCCATTATCTTTTCTCCATTTACGGGATAGACCAGCCGGTGGGCGTGGCCCTCTCTCCCGGCCAGGAACGCCTGTACGTGGCCGAAAGCGGCGGCGAGCGGGCCGTCAAAATATTCGACCGGGACGGAGCGCTGATTGGCTCCTTCCTGCCCCCCCGCACCACGCCCGGCCAACGCTCGCCGGTGTATCTGGATACCAACCAGGCCGGGCGCGTATTTGTCACTGACCGTCTGCAACACGCCATCTTCATTTATGACGCCGACGGCATCTATCTGGATAGCATCCTGGGGCCGGACCTGTCGCTCAGCGAATATGTAGCCAAGCACGTGGGCACCATCGAACCTGATGTGACCTATGCCTACAACCTGTTTGAGCAGGATGTCTATTTCAAAAAAGGGGAAGAGCAGGAACTCAACTTCCCCGCCCCGGACCACGAAAGCTGGTCGCCGTTGGGCATTTTTATTGACCGGACCGGCCGCATGTTGCTGACCGATGTAGCCAAAGAAAAAAATTCCATCCGCCAACTGCCCGCCGACGTGACGATGGCTGTCAATTGGCAAGAGTTTAACCCGCCGACAGACACCTTCGGGACGTTTGGGCAAGGCAACGGACAGTTTCTCTTCCCCAATGCTGCCGTCCCCGATTCGCAGGGACGGGTGTATGTGACCGACGGGAACAATGGC
The DNA here is from genome assembly GCA_024278015.1 of Chloroflexota bacterium. GTDB lineage: Bacteria > Chloroflexota > Anaerolineae > 4572-78 > 4572-78 > JAJRUC01. The sequence goes on along the minus strand of JAJRUC010000538.1, from coordinate 2,257 downwards.
CGGATTTCTGTGTTGGATTCGCAGGAAGGCTTTTTGTTCCACTTTGGACAAGGTTCCGGCGATGGTGCGCTTAGCCTCCCCAGAGGCGCCACCATTGATGAACAAGACCGTTTATATGTGGTAGACGCTGTTGGACAAGACATTAAAACCTACGACGTTTCCGGTGAAGACCCAGCCTTCCTCTTTGCCTTTGGCGAATGGGGGCTGGACGACGGACAATTTAATTACCCCAACGACATCGTCACCGATAGCACCGGACGGCTCTATATTGCAGACCGGGAGAACAACCGCATTCAAGTATGGTCTTATTAACCCGCCATTCAGACAGCGTTACCCGGAAAGGGGGTGATACGCCCAAAAGAATATCCTTAACTGAACATTCGTTTCCTGGATTGACCATGTAAAACATACTATTTTCAATGAAATCGGGAGGATTTCAAATAATGCGAAAACTCATTTTAATCACTATGATAGCAATGGTACTCGCTTTTGCTCTGGTGGGCGTCGCCTCTGCCAATGGCGGCCCCCACGGCGGTTACACCGCCACCACCGATGCCTGCGCCGGTTGTCACCGGGCGCATACTGCCAGCGGAGCCAAGTTGTTGGTTGCCGCAGACACTACCGCCTTGTGTTTCACCTGCCACGGCTCAAACGCCACCGGTTCAGTTTTGAACGTAACGGATGGTGTTTTGGAAGCAACTGCCGGCAGCAACGCCGGTACAGCGTTGAACGGTGGGGGGTTTGGTTTCTATAATGGCAGCGCTACCACCTCCAGCCACGATACCTCCGGCGCCGCAACCGATGCCTGGGGTAATGGTGGTGGGCGGGGTGTCGCCTCCGCTTTGGCCGGCGGCGCCAGCCTGACCTGCGCCTCGTGCCACGACCCGCACGGTTCCAGCAACTACCGCATCCTCAAAACTACTGTGAACAACACGACTATTGCCGTGGCTCAGGTTGATGAAGGCGCCCAGACCTATGATTCAGAACAATGGGGAACCGGCCAAAGCAATATCTGCGCCGCTTGCCATAACGATTACCACATCACCGCAGCCGGTTCCGGCAGCGATGTTGCTGGTCTGGCCGCAACCGGTGGCACTGCTCACCGCATTGGTATGCCGTGGAATGGCGATGCCGGCACCGCAGCCTATATTGGCATGGGCACTGCCAACCCCGAAACATCCGGCTTTGGCGGTTACACCCTGCCGCTGGCTGAAACCGGCACCAACGACACCGTCGAATGTCAAACCTGCCACTTGCCGCACGGCACATCCTCGGCTATGACCGGCTTTGCCGCCAGCAATGGCAGTGTGGCCGGCGATAGCGTACTGCTGCGTCTCAATAATCGCGGCGTGTGCGAAGTTTGTCACCAAAAATAGGCGTTTAGCCTACGCCGATTAGCCTCTGCTCGCTCCCTGCCCGGTCTTCTTCAACGGGCAGGGACGGCTGAGAAAGGGAGGCGATATGAAACACAAAACCTTATTTATTTTGGCACTGGTGGCGCTCCTGGCCATTCTTGTGCTTTCAACCGGGTCTGTGCTGGCCGATAACGGTCCGCACGGCGGCTACACTGCCCTCACCGACGCCTGCGCCGGTTGCCACCGGGCGCACACCGCCAGCGCGGCCAAACTGCTGGTTAGCGATGTGCCCAACCTGTGCTACACCTGCCACGGAACCGCCGGCACAGGGGCAGACACCGATGTGGTTGACGGCGTGTTCACTGAACGCGACGGCGTGACCGAAAGCCCGGCTGAAAGAGGGCCCGGCACCGGCTTGAAGGCGGGCGGCTTCAACTTCACTGTCATCGACACCAACTGGGATACCGTCTCTGTCAGCCAGGCCACCACATCCAAACACATAGTAGACGGCACAGCCGCCACGGCCTGGGGCAACGGCGCCATCAATTCCGGGGCAGGGGCCACTATCGCCCTAAGCTGCACCAGTTGCCACGACCCCCACGGCGGGGCCGGCACTACCGGCGGCCCAACCTACCGCCTGCTGCGGGCCATCCCCACAGATTCCGGGGCAACCGGCGGCGCTGACGTAACCGATGAAAGTTCCAAAATATACACCGTCTCCAACACCGAAAACCAGTATTTTGGCGAGAGTTACGGCAGCCGCAGCCCCCAACTGACCAACTGGTGTTCCCAGTGTCACACCCGCCACAACGCACCCTCCGGCAGCGGCCACACCGATTCAGGCGACGCCATTTTCACCTTTCGTCACACCACCGGCGGCGTCTTTTTGAGTTGTATGAGCT
>JAJRUC010000537.1 GCA_024278015.1 Chloroflexota bacterium | reverse complement strand
TTCGCTGTGGCTGAACCTGCCCGCGCTAAAAGAAACCCTGGCCCGTCGAAACCGGATTTTGGGCTTGCCCCTCATTCGCAACGCCAAAACCGCAGACCCCCGCCGCCCCAATTCCACACCCGTTTACCAGCTTGAAACAGCGATGGGCGCGGCCATTGCCGTGTTTGAGGGCGCCCAGGCCATTCGCGTGCCCCGCCGCCGCTTTGCCCCGGTAAAAACCACCAACGACCTGCTGGCCGTCCGCTCAAATGCCTACACCCTCACCCCGGATTTTCGGGTGACGCTTAACCCCGCCCGCCACAGCAGACCGCCGGTCATCACCCTGGATGCCGGTCATTACAAACGCATCACTGATTTTGACGCCCGTTTCCCCCACGGAGCGCCTTCGCTGGTAGATTGCACTCATCTAACCGTCCACGGTGATGTGGTCTTTGGGGCGGGTATTGTCATCAAAGGGCGGGTGACGATTAAAGCGGCTCCGGGCCAACGCCGTATTTTGCCGGACGGCAGCGCATTCGACAATGCGTAATTCAATCCGGTTATACCCCGCACAGAGCAGCAACTCCATCTTCTTTGCCATAAGCCCGGCTTTACAGTATCATTGGGCTTTGTTTGGGTGCGATGGCCGTCGCCCCCGGTTTTGATAAATCGAGCATACGAATCCAATGAAAAAAATCAGTATCATCGTCCCCACTTATAATGAATGTGAAAACATCGTCGATTTGACCCGCCTGTTGCTGGCGTTGCCCCTGCAAGCGCAAGTCATCATCGTAGACGACAACTCGCCGGACGGCACGGGCCGTCTGGCCGATGATATGAGCGCGACGGACAAGCGGGTGCAGGTCATCCATCGACCGGGCAAACTGGGCCTGGGCACGGCTTACGTGGCCGGTTTCAAACAGGCTCTGGCCGCCGGCGCCGATTTGATTCTCACGATGGACGCCGATTTTTCCCATCACCCCCAATATATTCCGGCGATAGTCGCTTTGGCCGAAACGAATCACGTGACCATCGGCTCGCGGTATGTGCCGGGCGGCGGCGTGGAACACTGGGCATGGTATCGCCGGTTTTTAAGCTGGGGGGCCAATCAGGTGGCCCGCATGATGCTGGGCCTTAAGGCCAACGACTGCACCGCCGGATTCCGCTGCTATCATCGGGACGTTTTGTTGAGCATCAATCTGGACGCAATTTTTTCAAACGGCTACTCATTTTTGCTGGAGATGGCCTATAAATGCCAAAAACGGGGCTGCTCGTTTGGCGAAACGCCCATCATCTTCGCCAACCGGGCCAGAGGCACGTCGAAAATTTCGCAAGCCGAAATCTTCAAGGCCATGTACACCGTGTTGCGGCTGACCGTCTCCCGGCTGCGGTTCTGGCGGGCCGGGCCGGCTCCCATCGCCCCCATCCACCAACCCACCGAATAACCCCGGCAGGCGGGGCAACGGCGGCGTGATGAAAAAGCTAAGGCGCAAATTAACCCGATTGTCTCCGTTTGAAATTGCCCTGCTGAGCATTTTGCTGCCGGCGGGCGTGGTGCTGTTTGCCTTGGCGCCGGTCACGTACAAAGACTGGGCCGATGTTTTTCGGCCGGCGGCCCTGCGCTGGCTCACGCCCTATTTTCAGCCGGGCATGGTATTCAATCCCCCCTGGCTCTTCCCCCTCCTTTATCCGCTGGCCCTGCTGCCGGAACGCCTCGGCGCGGGCTTGCTGATGCTGCTGTCGCTCATCATGCTCAGCGTGTATGTGGGCAGCCCCAAAAAGACGCTGGCCGTGGCCCTGGCCGCGCCGATGGCTACCCTGTTTACCCTGGGCCAGCTTGATGCGGTGCTGCTCATCGCCCTGCTTTTGCCCGCCGAATGGGCGCTGCCGCTGCTGGTCATCAAACCGCAGGGCGTTTTTCTGGCTATGCTGCGCCGCCTGACGGGCCGCTCGGCAGGGGTTATGGCCGTGGTGTTCGGTCTGTCATTGGCGGTGTGGGGCTTTTGGTGGCGAAACATCATCGGCTTTGCACCCAACCAAAACGTCAACGTCTCCCTGTTTCCGTACACCATCATTTTGGGACTGCCCCTGTTGTACTTCGGCCTCAAACGCCGCAGCGACGCCATGCTCTGCGCCGCCTCGCTATGCCTGGCTCCCTATTTTATGATTACCTCCCTGCTGCCGGCCATCGCCGCCTTTATCAAAGAAGTAGACGACTGGCGTTGGTGGGTCCTGATTATTGTGGTATCATGGATATATCTACTGGCTATGCGCGGCGTGTTTTAACGGCGCCGTTCACCCCCCCCGGAGTTCGCATCGATTCGTGAAAAAACCGGATTTTTCACTTTTCACTTTTAATTTTTCACTGCGCCGGCTTTCGCTGAACCGGCTGCTGACCGCTGTCGTCTTCATCGCCCTGTTCACAATGGCTGTCCGTTACCCCGCCGGGGCGGACACATGGTGGCATTTGCGCGCCGGGGAATGGATGCTTGACCGCGGGCAAATCCTCACCGCCGATGTGTTTTCGTTCACCCGCGCCGGTGCGCCGTGGATTGACCACGGCTGGCTGGCGCAACTTTTCTGGGCGGTCATTTTTCGGCTGGGGGGATGGCAACTGCTCGGCTTGACGCTGGCGGCGGGGGTCACCGCCACGTTTGCCATCGT
>JAJRUC010000536.1 GCA_024278015.1 Chloroflexota bacterium | reverse complement strand
ATCGGCGGGGAGTGCGGCTTTACCAAAACCGGCTTTTTGGCCGTGGCGCCGGCCAAAGACCAGGCCGGCCTGGAAGCCAACGTTGCCTTGCAGCGCCGGGTGGGCATTCGCACCGAAATCATCTCGCCGGAGACCGCCCGCGAATTGTTGCCCGGCCTCTTCACCGCCGACCTGGTGGCCGCCGCCTATGAGCCGGATGCCGGCTACGCCGACCCCTACCTGACCGTGAACGCCTTTGCTGCCGCCGCCCGCCGGCGCGGGGTAACAGTTACGCTCGATACCCCGGTGACGGGCGTTCGCTTTCGGGCCGGAAAGGTGACGGGCGTCGATACCCCCGCCGGGGCCTTCGATGCGCCCGTGGTGGTGAACGCCGCCGGGCCGTGGGGCGCGCGCGTGGGCCAAATGGCCGGGCTGGCTCTGCCCATCAACGCCTGTCGCGTTCAGGTTTCCTTCTTCAAAGGCCCGCCGTCGCAGCGGGCCGGGCACCCGGTTGTGGCCGATTTTTGCAACGCCATCTATTTCCGCCCGGAAACCGGCGGCCTGACTTTGGCGGGCATGATAGACCCGGCAGAAGCCGAGGCCGTCGTCAACCCCGATAAATTCAACACCGGCGTCGATTTCGATTTTATCGCCGAGACCGGCGAGCGATTGGTTCGCCGCCTGCCCCCGATGGAGCAAAGCCAAAGCGCGGGCGGCTACGCCGACCTGTACGCCATCACCCCTGATTGGCATCCCGTTATTGATGAACTGCCGGCGGGCAGCGGATTTTACGTATGCGCCGGGTTCAGCGGGCACGGCTTTAAGTTGGGGCCTGCGGTGGGCGTTTTAATGGCCGACCTGATTACCGGGGCCGCTTCGCCGGAGTTTTCGCCGCAGATGTTTCGCTTTGGCCGCTATGCAGAGGGCGCTCCCGTGCGGGGGCAATACGAATACAGTATCGCCGGGTAATTTGCGCCACTCGCGCCACTTGTCATCGCAAATTGAATATGGTATCTTTACATGGACGCAGAACATTCTTCCCGCAAGATACGGCCCGTCGCAAACAGATTATCGCCCCAACATTTGAATATTTAACCGCCGGCCCTGCCCTGACGGGTTGGGCCGGTGGCGCAGGGATGTGTGTATGGATGACGCACTGTTTCAATCGCTTGAAAAGGCCGCCGACGGCGCGTTTGTGATTGACGAGAATCAACGCATTATTTTTTGGAACCGGAGCGCCCAGCGTATTTTGGGCTATGCGCCGGATGCTGTCCTGGGCAGACTCTGTCACCATATTTTGAACGGGCGGGATGAGCGCAGCAACGCCCTGTGCCGGGAACATTGCCGCATCAGCGCTATGGCGGCGCGGGGCAAGCCGGTAACGTGCTACGATGCCTTTATCGAAACGGCGTCAGGCCAGGCGCGCTGGATAAATATCAGCATTTTGACCTTTGCCGTTGATGGAAAAAACGGCGGTTCGCGTACATTGGTCATTCATTTGTTTAGATATGCCACAACCCAAAAACAAAGCGAACAATTTGTCAAACAGGTTTTGGGCGCGGCCCGGCAACTTGACCGGGGCGAAACCGCCCTTCAACCGGCGCCCGCGCCCACCGTATTCTCAAAAAAACTCACCAACCGCGAATGTCAGGTTTTAACCTTGCTGGTGCAGGGCCTGGGCACCGGCGAAATCGCCGGCACGCTGTCTATCAGCCCGGCCACAACCAGAAACCACGTGCAAAGCATCTTGCATAAATTCGGCGTCCACAGCCGGTTAGAGGCGGTGGCTTACGCCCTGGAGCATGGCATTATTTGCAGTAACAAGACCGGTTAGGATTCACGCTGTGCCCTTCGGGTATCCGGATTCTATTCTGTCGCCTGATTCGGGCCGGGCCTCTCTTTAACCCGATGCTTGCGGTTTTCGCAATACCAGACCCCGCCGACCCGCCACAAAACCCTCCTCCGGCAGGGTGCAAAACCCCCCCGCAGAATAAGACTTTTTTTCAAAAATTGTGATATGATAAAAACGGGTCGGCTGATGCGGAAATGTTTTCCATCCGTGCGCCATTATCGAACTTACCCCAAAAGGAATGTACGAAAATGAACAACACGCAAATGCTCGCGCTGTTTGACCAGAACCAACGCTACAACATCGCTTACCCGGATTCGCGGCGCGAAGTGACCCCGAATGTGGTGCGCCATCTTAATGTTTCCAATACTTGGGAAGGCACAATTATTTATTCCCGCCTTGATGAAAATAACGCCGACGCCGAAATTCGAATGCAAATTGCATATTTCAGACGCATGGGGCAAAATTTTGAGTGGAAAATTTACAGTCACGATACGCCGCATGATTTGAAAGACAGACTATTGGCGCACGGTTTTGAAATCGGAGAGAGAGAAGCGGTGTTGGTGCTTGATTTGGCAAATGCGCCCGCCAAACTTTGGCAGCCCGTCGCCCATACCGTGCAAAGAATCACCACGCCGGAAAAAATTGCGGATGTGCTTGCAGTGCAAACCCGGGTTTGGACAGAGGGGCAAGATTGGCTGGCGCATTATTTGGCGGAAGCACTCGCCAATTATCCCGATGAGATGAGCATTTATGTCGCCTATGCCGATGAAAAGCCGGTCTGCGCCGCCTGGGCTTATTTTGCCGGCGGGAGCCAATTCGGCGGGTTGTGGGGCGGCTCGACGGTGGAGGCGTTTCGCGGGCAGGGATTTTACACCGCTCTGGTTGCTGCCCGCGCGCAAGAGGCAAAAATGCGCGGCGTGAAATATCTCACCGTTGACGCTTCGCCGATGAGCCGTCCGGTTTTGGAGAAATTCGGCTTCCGAACCATCGCCTTTTCCTACCCCTGCAAGTGGACTCATCCCGCGAGGAAACGATAATGCCCGAATGGTCACCCTTTATGGAACGCCTCAAAACGGTTTCCCGCCAACTGCGCTGGAAATTGACCCTGAGCTACATCGCCGTGACCGTCAGCGCCCTGCTGGTGATGAGCGTCGTGCTTTCGACGCTGAATGAAACAACTTCAGCTTCACCAAATGGAGGGACATCAATGGTTATGGAACGAATAAACGCTCGAACTGTGGACAACGTCATTTTCATCATCGCCAATGCCGCCAATATTTTGTTGGTGGGCATTTTTCTGGCGCGCTCGAACGGCCGGACGCGCGTGGAATACGTGCTGGGGCTAATTCTGATTGCGCTGGCTTTGCCGTTGAGCGGCGCGGTGATTTTGAACCTCATCGGCAAGCGTGAATGGTGGACGACCGTTTTGCCGGTACTGCTGATTGCATTTTTGCTGACAGAGCTGGCGCTGGATTATATTCTGAAGCTCGATTTTCGGAACACCCAACTGCTGGGACCCTATTTGGGCGTCTATTATTTGGGGCTGATGGGTATGATTGGCTACTCGTTTTTGATGGGCAGAGGCTACGGGTTTGTCACTTTGAGTACCTATTTTTTGAATCTGCTGGCGACGTGGTACGCTTGGTCCAATGCCTCGCACCGGGCAACAAATGACGGATGAGTTGAATGTGTTGCTCAAAAATGCGAATATCCCTTCGCCCTTTGTGCTGCTGGGGCATTCATTGGGTGGACTGAATGCGTATCTGTACGCGAGCCGTTACCCGGAGCAGTTGGCAGGACTGGTATTGCTTGACCCGCCGCCACTGCCATTCATCAGCGGGCAAAAATTCCCGGAATTGTACCAATTGGCGGCGCAGGCAACCGCTGTCGAAACGTTGGGCGATATACACCTCGTCGTCATCGCCTCCGGAAAACCGAATCCGGCATTTCAGGACTCCGCCGAGGCGTACCAGCAATTCCGGGTTGCGCAAAACGAAATCATAAGCCGGCAATCCACCAACGGGACGTTCATTTTGGTGAAAGAAAGCAGCCACAATTTGTATGTGGACGCGCCGGCAGTCATCATTGATGCCGTGGCGCAGATGACAAAGGATGAAGCAAAATAAACTACAATGGGGATACCGATGAAAGATTCAATCATCGAAGTTAAAGATTTTCGTAAAACCTGTGGCGATTTTATCGCTGTGGACGGGGTCAGTTTTGAGGTGCGGCAGGGGGAGATATTCGGCTTGCCGGGACCGAACGGCGCGGGGAAGACCAGCGCGCTGGAGCATCTGGAAGGGCTGCGCGCGCCGAATAGCGTTCAGTTGCAATCGGCGGGCATTGACCCGGTCGGCGAATCTCGCCGGTTGCGCAACCTGATTGGCGCCACGAGGCGGTCATTCTCGCTGCACATTATGACGCGGTTGGCGACGACCCCGCCGATGAAGTTTGTCTCGCTGCCGGTGAATGTGTTGATTTGCCGGGCCGGCAATACAGCGGCGAGAATGATGCGTCCGGCGTGGCGACGCTGTTGGAAGTGGCTCGGTTGTGGCAGGCAAATGATTACCGTCCCGCCCGAAGCGTCATTTTTGCCGTATGGGGGGCGCACAAGCGTACATCGCTCAGCCGTCCGTCCCTTTAACCCGGACGACCCTGCTTCAACTCGACGCGGTAGGCGGGGGCGGCGGTTTCTATTTGCAGGCGCAAAGTCAGGGCGAGCATGTCACTTTATTGCGCGTAACCATCAAGGCGGCGGCAGACGCGGTGGACACACGCCTGGACATTGTCAAAACACGTCGCGCCGGCGATTATGAGGCATTCGAGAGCGTGGGGGTGTCCAGTCTGTTGCTTTACTGGGGCGACGCCGACACCCAAAACTTGCCGCTCGGCTTCGCTGATGAAATCAACCCGCTCTTTTCAGGTTCGTCGGGACGCAGCGCAACTTTGGCGGCAAGCATACTGGCAGAGTAACGTTTACCATTGCCGCATCGGGATTATGCCGTCAAAATTTCTGTTGCCAGCCGGGTTTGCTCATCTACCGATGGTATCAGCGTGTCCGTAACCAGCGGGCGCAGGCCCAGCCCTTCAATGCGGGCGGCGTGCCGTTCATCAACGGTGTCCAGCGCAAAATCGGTCAATACATCGCGCAAATAGTGGGCCACGCCGTAGGCCGAAGCCTCCAGCCCCAGTTCGCTCATCATTTTGGCCGCCGGACCTTTGACGGTTTTTCCCCCGATAATGGGCGACACGGCGATTTTACGGGCCTGGCCGGCGGCTATCAGGCGGCGCAGGCCGGGCAAGGCCAAAATCGGGTCGAGGCTGAGCAGGGGATTGCTGGGGGCAAAGACAATCACATCGGCCATGCGCAGGGCGCTGAGAATATCCCGGTTCGATTCGGCGCTGTCTGCCCCCTCAAATTCAAGCCGCTGCACCGTTGGCCGGCTTTGCCGGCGCACAAAATAGTCCTGAAACGACAATTTTCCCTGGTCGGTGTGGACGATGGTGCGCACCGGACTGTCGGT
>JAJRUC010000535.1 GCA_024278015.1 Chloroflexota bacterium | reverse complement strand
TCAAATTTTGTCTGATAACCTTCCGCGAGCGGCGGCTCAGGCCGATGGCATACGGCAACTTGCTCAAATCAGCGGGCATTGAAACTACGTCGGCGGTTTCCAAAGCCACTTCGGTGCCGGCGGCCCCCATAGCGATACCCACCGTGGCCGTGGCCAGGGCCGGGGCGTCGTTCACGCCGTGGCCCACCATCGCCACCCGACCGTAGTTCTGCGCCAGTTCCTTCAAAATGCGCACCTTGTCCTGCGGCAGCAAATCGGCGTAAAATTCATCCACCCCGGCTTCAGCAGCGATGGTTTGGGCCGCCCGCCGGTTATCGCCGGTGAGCATGACCACCCGCTTGATACCGGCCCGTTTCAGGTTGTCCACGGCCTGTTTCGCTTCCGCCCGCACCCTGTCGGCCACAGCTATCAGGCCAATCAGATGCTCATCCCGACTGACCATCATCACCGTTTTACCCGCCCCTTCCAGCGCAGCGATGGTTTCCTGAAACCGGGTCAGGTCATGGTCATCGACAAAGAGGGAGGGTTTGCCCGCGATAATTTCCCGGCCTTCAACGATGGCCCGCGCCCCGCGCCCCATAAAGGCCTGAAAATCGGTGGCTTCCGGTAAATCCAGGCCCCGCTGCCGCGCTTTTCGCACCACCGCTTTAGCCAGATGATGCTCGCTGCGTAGTTCGGCGGCGGCGGTGATGGTCAGCAACTCGTCTTCGCCCGCGCCGTTCAGGGGAATAACTTCCGTTACGCCCGGCTCTCCGCTGGTCAGCGTGCCGGTTTTATCGAAGGCAATCACATCAACCAGACTGGTATTTTCCAGATGCGCCCCCCCTTTAAACAGAACCCCGTTGCGGGCGGCGTTGGCAATGGCGCTCAACACCGAGGCGGGGGTGGAGATGACCAACGCGCAGGGCGAAGCCACTACCAGCACGGTCATGCCCCGGTAAAACGCGGTGGCGAAATCCTGGCCCAGCAGCCCATACGGCACAAATATCATCGCCAGTGTGCCCAAAATCACGGCCACGGTGTAGCGGCTGCCAAACCAGTCGATGGCCCGCTGGGTGGGGCTGCGCTGGCTTTGGGCTTCGGAAACCATGATGATAATTTTAGACAGGGTGCTTTCCTGGGCCAGGCGGGTGACGCGCACCTCCAACGCCCCTTGCCCGTTAATAGTGGCGGCAAAAACGGGGTCGCCCGCCCGCTTGCCCACCGGAATCGATTCGCCGGTGATGGGACTCTGGTCAATCTCAGACCGGCCGGTCAGCACCTCGCCATCGGCGGCAATGCGCTCGCCGGGTTTCACAATGATGACATCGCCCACCTGTAGTTGCTCAACGGGGACAATCACTTCCTGCCCGCCGGTTTTCACCAGCGCCTCATCGGGGCTAAGGTCCATCAGCCCTTCAATGGCGGCCCGGGTGCGGCCCATCGCATACCCTTCCAGGGTGCCGCTCAACGAAAAGAGGAAGAGCAAAATCGCGCCCTCCTCCCACTCGCCGATGCCGGCCGCGCCGACAGCCGCCACCAGCATCAGGAAATTCACATCGAAGCTGAACTCCCGCAATGACCGGACGCCTTCAACCATGCCGGTATAGCCGCCCGCCAAATACGAGACCACAAAAAAGATAATTTGCATCTGTCTGGGCATACCCATTGCCCCGCCGATGACGCCCGCCAGCAAAGTTATCAAGTTGACAGCCGTCAGCACGGCTTCGTAATTGCGGGCCAACCACGATTCCGCTTCTCTCGGTTCGTGTTCGGCCAGTTTTTGGTAACGCTTCTCTATTTTTTTCAGGTGGGTTTCGGTTAAATTGTAAACCGGCTCGTTCACCACCGTCGACCCGTCATGGGCGATGATGGACATATGCGGCGCGATGCCGGCGGCGGGGATGTGGGCCACACAATCAACGCAGCGCACGGCGCGCCGGCTGCCGGTACATATTTCTTCCCGCTGATTAATCTGCCGGCTCAATTCAACGGCAATGCGGTTGGCCGCTCCGGCAGAAATTTTATCGGGATTATAGTTTAAGGTCAGGGTGGCCCGCCGGTGGTCAACCACGGCGCCGGCCACGCCGGGATATTTGGCAATGGCCTCGGCCAAAATTTCGGAACAGCTTTTTTCTTCAAGGGGGGCTTCTACGGCTGGTATCATATCATTCCTTATTTTCAAGCAGGCTGAATCTGACAATCGGGGCAAATGCCTTCAAAAATTACCTGATGATTGGTCACGGTAAATCCTTGCGTCTGGTCGGCGGGCAGGGCAATGCACGGGAATCGAATGTAAATATCTTCCAGCCGGCCGCAACGCATGCACAGCAAATGATGGTGCAAATCGGTGTTCGGGTCGAAACGGGTCATACCCTCGCCCAAATCCACCTGCCGCAGCAAGCCCATACCAACCAGTTCCCGCAGGGTGTTGTAAACGGTGGTCAACGAAATATCGGGCAGGGTTTGCCGCACATCCCTGAAAATATCTTCGGCGGTGGGATGCCGGTACATCCCCCGCTCCAATGCCTGAAAGATGAACCGGCGCTGGGGTGTTATCTTCATCTTGTGTCCGCGCAGGGCGGCCACAAGTTTTTGTTCGATAATCATTTTGGCCTTTTTGAATATCTCTAATTTGTAATCATTACAACCTGGATATTATTGTAAATAAATATTACTTACAAGTCAAGAATCAATGTTGATAATCATCCCCTCCAAAAATTAGCGGTTGTCTGCAAAGGGTGGTATTATGCCGCCGCAAGCCGATGGTATCGGTTGCCCCATATCTCATCGGAGTTTACAATTATGAAGCGCATCTTGCCTGTTTTATTGACGATTTTGTTGTTCGCCGCCTGTAAACCGGCCCCGGCCCCCGGCCCAAAAACGCCGTCCGCACCGGCCCAAACCGGCGAAACCCCGGCCCCGACCCCCGGCCCGGCCACGCCCACCAATGTGAAGGTGACGCTGGTCACCACCGCGCCCGCCGCTACGGCCACCCCGCCGCCCGCCTCATCAACCGCCACGCCCGTTCCGCCGGCCACACCCAGCCCCTCGCCCACGCCGGAGCCGCCTCTAACCGGCCTGATTACCGGCGATTTGGTGAACCTGCGCAGCGGCCCGGATACCGGCTACGCCCTCATCGCCGAGGCGGTTTTGAGCCAAACCGTGACCATCACCGGCCAAAATGACGGCCATTCGTGGTGGCAAATTGAGCTGCCGGACGACCCCGCCGCCAGGGCCTGGATTTTTGCGGAGCTGGTCCAAACCGCCCTCGACGCCGACGCTGTGGCGGCCCGCGCGCCGGTGGTGCCTTTTCCGCCGAAGCTGACCGGCTCGGTGGTGCGGGGCAACATCACGGTACGCAGCGGCCCCGACACAAGCTATCCGCAGGTGGGGCAGATTAATTTGGGCGAATCGGTGACGATTGTGGGCCGAAACAAAAACAATCTGTGGTGGGAGGTGTGCTGTCCCACCGGCGAGGGGGAAACAAGCTGGCTGGCCCGCGAATTTTTGGTAACGAATGTCTCTCCGGCCCAGGCTAAAAATCGTCTGCCGATAACCGCGCCTGATTTACCCGCTCAAGCCACGGTTTCAAATACAACAACCCTGACCGGCAGCGTGGCCGGGCTGGTGACGGGCGATTTGGTGAACCTGCGCAGCGGCCCCGGCACCGACACCGATATTGTGGGGGCCGCCACCCTCAGTCAGACGGTGCAAATCATCGGGGCCGACGCCGGCGGCGCGTGGCTGGAGGTCTGCTGTCTGCCTAACGGCGCATCGGCGTGGATAACCGCCGAATTTGTGCAAACCGGCGACTCGCCGGAACCGCTGTCTATCGCCGCCCCAACAGCATCAATGGCCTCAACCGCCCCCGCCGACGGGCTGGCGGCGCTCGCCCCCAACGAAGACAACACCCTCCCCGGCGATGGCGGCTTCGGCAAGCCCTCCGGCACCAACCCGCTCACGGGTGCGCCGCTCACGGCGGCAAGCCTTTCCCGCCCGGTGACGGTCTGCATCAACAACGACCCGCAGGCGCGCCCCCAATTCGGCATCGGCGCGGCGGATGTGATGGTGGAATATCTGATGGAAGGGTACAGCATCACCCGTTTCAGCGGCATCTTTTTCGGCACGCCCCCCGCGCAAAT
>JAJRUC010000534.1 GCA_024278015.1 Chloroflexota bacterium | reverse complement strand
TGGGCCAGGTGTCATCGGTGGGGCGGTTGTCTGCATCCAGTTTAATTTCTGTGCCGTGGCACTGCATACAGCCGGTTTGAGCCGGCGCGCCGCCGAAATCGGGGTTGTTGCGCCCTTCGTGAACTTCGGTCAGCACGCGCAGCCCGTCTTTGGGGATGATCTGGCGGTAGGCCCGGAAGTGTCCGCTGTGTTCAAATTGTTCAGTTTCCACCGAATGACATTCGGAACAGCGGCTGGGCGGCACCAGAATGGAAACGTACACATCTGTGCCCACCAGTGTTTCGTGCTGGGTGGCGTTGGGCGCGTCTTTTTCCACCTGATGGCAGTCCAGGCAAGAGACGCCCACGTGTCCGTGGCGGCTGTCGCGCCAGTCACGAATCACGCCGGGGTTTACATCTTTGTGGCAGGCAATACATTCCTGCGCGGCTTCATCCATGCCCCGGCTGATGGACAGACTGCTGTTGGGGCTGAACGACCCGGCGTTGCGCTCCACTTCCACAACCACGGTGGTCGCTTTGGGTTGGGTAACGGCGGGTTGAGAGGCTGCGCCGGATTGTGGGGGCGCGGCGGTATCGGGGGTGGTAACGGGCGCGTTGCTTGCGCAGGCGGTCAGGGCCAGCCCTGACAGCAGCACTACAATCACCAGCAGGCCAGGTTTGAAAAATTTCATAAAAATATCCTCCTCCTGAAAACTAGGGATTTAAATAGGTACTCAGTTCCAGATGCCCGACGTGTTCGTGGCACGAAACACATTTATCATCGGTTTCACCCAGAAAATAGGGTTTGTGAGCGACAAAGGCTTTGTTGTTGCCGCGAGTTGCCCGTTCCAGATTGGTGTGACATTCCAGACAACCCGAATCAAAGACATATTCTTCGCGGCGCAAGCGGTTGGCAGACCAGTCGATGGTATCGGTGTCCTGGGTGTACATCACCCAAAAATCATGAACGCCCGATTCTGCCTTGCCGATGATGTGGGCCAGTGGCGTTTCGTGAGAGACGTGGCAGTCGGTGCAGGTGGCAACAATGCCCAGGTCGTTCTTGCCGCCGTCCGCCGATTCAAAATAGCTGTCAATCATCGGTTGCATGGGGTGGCATGTTTGGCAAAAATTTGGGCCGGACGTGGCTTTGATGGTGGTTTCGATGCTAATCCACGAGACCAGCGCCCCGACAACCACAAAGACCGCCCCGCCGAGAAGGTAGGATAAAAGTTTTGTTTTTCGCATAGACTCACTCTGTCGGTGTCGTTATGTGGGTTGGGATTGAAAAACCGTATGGTCCGATTATCCGGAACCGTAATTCGATGGCCTGGCGGGGACACGCTTCTTCACACAGTCCGCAATATGCGCAACGGGTGGGGTCTATGATGATGGGCCGCTTGTCAATGAGTTGCAGCGCCCGGTCAGGACAAACCGTCACACAAAAACCGCGCGCCGTACATTTATCGTCGTGTGTTATCGGCAGGCTGGCTGTCTCCAAATTGCTCTCGCACGCATCTTTTTTGTTCGATGGGGATTCTATCGAACACATTCATTATACGTGAATTCCGTTGCTTTTGATGTGACAAAAGTAACAATTACAAACTCACCTTACGCGGTCGAGAATTTGATAAAACTGGAGATGTTCAGATTGAGGCAAAAAGTCTGAAATTGCGGATATTCCCCATCCCCCCTGTATCCCCACCTGTGCCCGTTGTTTGGGTGCTTCCCAATGGGCAGGGGGGAGGGGAAAAATGGCAAAATATGAATATACAGGACTGACGCAGTTGCGGTAAATCACGGTGTTCTACCCCCTCCCCGCTTCGCGTCCCCCGACAGCGGGGGAGGGGCTAACTTCCCCCCGCTTGAGGAGGGTAACATGCCGCAACTGCGTAAGTCCTGAGAAGATTAATTCAAGGGAAACGGCGGGGGATCAGGTGTCGATTTCATGCTGAAGCGCTTGCGAATTGAGGATGACTATCCGGGAGCCTTCTGTGGAAATGAATCCTTCCTGGGCAAAGGCTTTGAGGGTGCGGCTGACCACCACCCGCACCGAACCAATCTGCTGGGCAATTTCGGTTTGGGTCCACGTTTGCGAATCAGGCGTTTGTTGCATGTTTTCCAGCAAAAATTTTGCCAGTCGTCCGCGCACGCTGCGCAGGCTCAAATCGTGGGTCAGGTTCACAAAATGCTGAAGTTTGGCCGATAAATCACTGAGGACGGCCAGGGCAATTTCCGGGGTTTCGATGGTAATGCGCCGAAAGTCGGCTTGCGAAATTCTTGCTGCCCGCACATCGCTGAGGGCCTGCACGCTGGCCGGCGAGCGATGGTCGCGGGTAAAGGCGGCCGGGAGGTTGAACGGCTTGCCGGGCATGATGTGGTGCAGGGTTTGTTCGCGGCCATCCGGGTTGGTTTTAAAAACGCGCACTGCTCCTGCCAGTACCAGGAAAACAGCCGCATTTTCATCTCCTTCCAGCATAATAATCCGGCCTTTGGAGAAGGTCACAATGCGCATAATCGCCCGGAGCTTTTGCGCGGTTTCCGGCGATACATTGGCAAACAGGGGCAGTTGATTGACCGAAAAAGAATTCATACGCTGAATCCGTAGTTGACCCCGCAATCAGGGCGTTGATTTTTGGCCGATGAGAGCTTCAATTTTCTCCAGCACTTGCTCTTTTGAAAGATTATCTGTATTGATGGTGATGGCGTCCGCTGCCGGAATCATGGGGGCGATGGGGTTGTGGCGGTCCAGTTCGTCGCGGCGCACTATCGCGGCCAGCAGGTGGTCGTAATCAACCTGCCGGCCCAAGGCCAGATATTCCTTGTAACGGCGTCGGGCGCGGGTTTCTGCCGAAGCGACCGTGAAGATTTTCAAATCGGCGTGGGGCAACACCACTGTGCCGATGTCTCGGCCAACCATCACCACCGGCCCGCTGCGGGCAATTTGGCGCTGTTGGCCGGTTAACAGGCGGCGCACTTTGGGGTAGGCAGAGATAATTGAGGCGTGTTCCGTCACATCCTGGTTTCTCAGGTAAGGCGTGGCGTCCCGGTCATCAATCAGGATGGTGGCGGTTCGACCATCGTCAACGGTGGGGGGCAGCACCTTCAGGGTGATGGCGTCCAGCAAGCGAGAGACGGCCTGTTCGTTATGCGGATTGATGCCGGTATTCAGGGCCGCCCATGTGATGGCCCGATACATCAGGCCGGTATCAAGAAACAGGTAGTTTAAGCGTTGGGCCAGTAACCAGCCGACCGTGGTTTTGCCGGAAGCGGCGGTGCCGTCAAGGGCAATGGTTTGGGATTTCATCGTTCTGAACCTTTCGGGGGGCGAGGTTTGTGTTTTTTGCTTGAAAGGTGCGCAGGTTTTCGGGTACGTGGTCTGGTATGGATACTGTGGCGCAACATATCCACTTCTCTGGGAGAAAGGTAACGCCATTTGCCCGGTTTGAGCTTGCCCAGTTTCAGCGGCCCCATCCGCACCCGTATCAGGGTGATGACCGAAAAGCCCAGTTGACGGGCCACTTCTCTGATGTGCCGTTTGCGGCCTTCTTTAAGAATAATTCGCAGCCAGCCCGGGCCGGTTGGGGTTAAGGGTTCCACGTTCATGGGGGCAACGGGCTTTTCATCAACCATGAACCCGCCGGCCCGCCATTTTCTTAAAGCCGTTTTGTCGGGGGCGTTGTTCAGCAGTACTTCGTATTCGCGCTCGTGTTCGTAAGACGGATGGGTCAGCTTTTGGGCCAGGTCGCCGTCGGTGGTCAGCAGCAGCAGCCCCTCGCTTTCAAAATCAAGCCGCCCCACCGGAAAGACGCGGGCCTTCACGCGGACCAAATCGAACACCGTTTTGCGTTTGCCCCATTCGTCTTTGGTGGTAGATAAAACGTACCGGGGTTTGTTGAATATAACGTAGGTGTGGGTCTGATGCGGCAGAGGAACCGCCGCGCCGTCAACTGTTACCTTGTCCCGGTCAGGGGAAATCTTAACCCCCATCCGGTCGACGGTTTTGCCGTTTACCTGCACCCGTCCGGCCCGTATCAGGGCTTCGCCGGCCCGGCGAGAGGCAACGCCCGCCTGGGCCAAAAATTTTTGTAATCGAATTAAGTCGCTTTGTTTTTGCAATTTTACCTGCGCCCAATCATCTGTTGAATTTACAACGCGCCTATTATGCCGGTCTCCGGCAAAATAGGCAAGCATCAGGGCCTTAGTCGGTTTCGCTTTCCGGCTCGTCAGGCTCTATTTGTAATGTGGGCAGGTCTTTAAGCGAAGACAGCCCGAAATGTTTCAAAAATTCAAACGTGGTGCCGTATTGAATGGGATGTCCCACCGTATCCAGGCGGCCTACCTCTTCCACCAGTCCTTTGCTGAGCAGCGTCCGCAGCACACCGTCGCTGCTTACCCCCCGAATGGATTCAATTTCCGGGCGGGTGACGGGTTGTTTGTAGGCAATCATGCCCAGCACTTCCAGCGCGGCGGTAGACAGTTTGCCGGAAAGCGACAGCCCCAAAAAACGTTCGATGTACGCCGTGGCTTCCGGCGCGGTGGTTAATTGCACTTTTGAGCCATGTCGCTGCACGCGCAGGTAGCGGCTTTGGTACAATTCAGCCAGCAGGCCCAGCGCGCGTTCAATTTTGGCCGGCGTTATGTTCAGCGTAGTCGCCAGTTCAGAGACAGCCACGGGTTGGTCAGCCACAAAAAGCAAACTTTCCAGCAGGGCGGCGGTTTGTTCCGGGGCAAAGCCGGGCAGTTCAGGTTGGGGAGTATTCATAATGATTGTCATCTTTTTTGTTCAATGCTATAATTAGCTTTCTGAAGAATTTGAATGAACATGTTTACCGGATAAAATTTGTGTGCCATACAATCAGATAAGGAGGCGTGCCATGAGCAAATCTGCCGGTCGATGGTTGTTGGTCGTTTTAATTTTAACCCTGTCCAGCCTGGCTTGCAGCCTGAGCGCCAAAAAAGACAGCCTGCCCACTCCCCCCGAAGGCTACATTGAACCGCAACAGGAAGCGGTGGACCGCACCGAGCAAAATTTTAACCAGGCCATGCAAGAAGCCGCCGGAAACCGTCAATTTCGGTTTCGATTGACCAATCAGGAGGCCACCTCGTTGGTGACCATGGCCCTGCAAAAGCGGGCCGACATCCCTTTTTCCGAGCCGCAAATCTGGTTCACTGCCGGCAAAATTTACATTACCGGCAAAATTGAAGGGGTAGGGCCTGCCGCCTTGCCTGCGCTTATTGTAGCCATTCCGGCCGTAAACGCCAATGGGCAACTGGAAATTACCGTCGAAGAAGCCAAAATGGCCTCGTTTAATTTTCCTGATGATGCCGTTAAAAACCTGACCGAAACCATCAACGAAACCTTGGGTGACCTGCAACTGGAACTTCAGG
>JAJRUC010000533.1 GCA_024278015.1 Chloroflexota bacterium | reverse complement strand
CGGCGGGCGAGTTGCGGCACGATGCCGCCCTCCTGCTGCAACAATGCCAGCAGCAGGTGTTCGGGCAGGATTTCGCTCGCGCTGAAATCCTCCGCCAGTTTTTGAGCGATTAAAATCGCCTCTTGTGATTTTTCGGTATATTTATTCAGATTCATATTCGGTCACTCCTTTTTTCAAACAACATTCAGCTTAATTGTACCGAAAGTTAATTAGAAATGCGCTAATTTTTTGTTAGAGGGATATTAAGGGTGTGTTGACGTTTGGCAAAATACGTATATTATGGATGTTTCCGGTGATTTGGCGCGTCGATTTTCACCCTGAAATAAATTTTGGGGCGGAGTGACCGGAGGGACAAATTCCCGAAAAACAGAAACGTCAACACACCCTGGTTCTATAAAGCATGAAGTTCCCAGCGCTTCTCTGTGTTCCGGCCGGGAATCTGAAGCATTACTTTTTGTTCAAATGGCGTGACCTGCGAGGTAAAATGACAATTGCGATTGGGACTTATCGATATTGAAAGTATCGGGCTTATGCATTACAATAGATATAATTTTTTATGATGCAGGAAATGTGATGTCTGATTATAGCGAGATACCTCAGGAGTCTGCCCGGCGGCGGGTGCAGGAACTGGAATTTCTGGTGAACTTGAGTCACCATTTAACCGCCAGCCTCGATGTTGAAGAAGTACTGCGCCGCATTGCCGACGGGGTGGTGAAAATTCTGGATGCGTTTGGTTGCGCCATTTATTTGCTGGAAGACGATGGCGTGACCTTAACCCCTATGGCCGTCATCGACCCGAAATTTTATGACGAAATTATAGCGACTCCGTTGCGCGTGGACGACAGTTTTACCGGGCAGGCCATCAAGGCGCAGCGCGGCCTGGTTTTTAATGAAATGTTTGCCGGGGACGGCGGCAAACAAATTCCTGATACGCCTGAACTTGGCGATGAGGCCGTGCTGGCGGCGCCCCTGATTGTTGATGAGCAGGTGTTGGGCGGCATGGCCGTCAGCAAAGTGGGCGACAGCTTTTCCGACCACGACCTGTGGCTGGCCGAAGCCTTTGCCCGTTACGCCTCGATTGCCTTGAAAAACGCCCAAATGTATCAGGCCCTGTACGTCAGCGAAGCCAGGTTTCGGGCCATATTCAACGATATTCCGGCGGCAATCTGGACCTTCAGCCGCGAGGGGCGTATTCTGGAATGGAATGAAACGGCGGAACAGATATACGGCTGGCCGGCAGAAGAGGCCATCGGCAAAACGATGTTTGAGCTGATGGTTCAGCCGAAGAATGTGGAGCGCACATGGCAAGGTATTGAAGCCATTTTTCAGGGCGAACAACTGCTTGAGCAGGAATACGAAGATATTTGCGCCGACGGCAGTAAACGCACCTTTCTGTCTCACGGGTATCCAATAAAAAATTCGGCGGGAGACGTGGAAAAAGGCGTATTCGCCGAAATTGATATTACCGACCGCAAAAAAACCGAACTCGCCTTGCGGGAAAATGAATTGCGTTACCGCACCCTGTTTGGGGCCATCAACAGCGGGGTGGCAGTCTACAGAGTCGTGGGTAATGGAGATGATTTTATCTTCACCGATTTTAATCGGGCCGGTGAGCGGATGGGCGGCATCAACCGCGCCGATATTATCGGCAAATCTGTGGTGGAAGTCTTTCCCAACGTGGTAGAGTTCGGCTTGGTGGAGGTGTTCCGGCGGGTGTGGCGCACCGGCATCGCCGAACGCTTCCCGTTGGTCATTCGCACCGGGGGAAAGTTGGGCGGCTGGCGGGATAATTATGTGTACAAACTGCCGTCCGGTGAAATTGTGGCCGTCCATGACGATGTGACCGTGCAAAAGCAGGCTGAAGAAGCCCGCGAGCGGGCGTTGCGCCAATACCAGTCGCTGGTGGAACAAGCGCCTTACGCCATTGCCCGCATTGAAAGAACCGGTGTGATACAATATTTTAATCCCAGATTCACCGAAATATTCGGATATGACATCAACGATATTCCAACCGTAGCTACATGGTTTGAAACCGTCTATCCGGACCTGGAATACCGGGAAATGGTAAAAGAAATCTGGAAGCAGATTTGGCGGAAATTTGAAGACAGGAACACCCCCCGTCCCCCCACCATTTTGACCGTAACCACCAAAGATGGTCGGGAGGTGATTACCCGGTTTCACCGGGTACAGTTAGATGATGGAACCGCATTGGTCACAATGGAAGACATCACCACCCAAAAAGAGACCGAAGCCGCCCTGAAAGAAAGCGAAGCCCGCTTGCAGCAAGCCCAAAAAATGGAATCCATCGGCACATTGGCGGGCGGTGTGGCCCACGATTTTAACAACCTGCTGACCGCCATCAACGGCCAGGCGGAACTGGGCTTGATGAAATTGCCGGCAGACCACGCCGTCCGCAAAAATCTGGAGGGCATTCTTGTGGCGGGGAATCGCGCCGCAAAGCTGACCGGGCAATTGCTGGCCTTCAGCCGGCGGCAGATGTATCATCCCCAGGCGGTAGACATCAACCGGCATGTAAACGATTTGCAGGAGATGCTCCGCCACCTCATCCGCGAAGACATCACCATTGAAACAAACCTGGCCCCCAATTTGCCCCCCGTCAAGGCCGATCCCCACCAGCTTGAGCAGATTTTGATTAATCTGATGGTCAATGCCCGCGACGCTATCTACGCCCGGAAAGATTTCTCGGCCCGGAAAAAAATTACCATCGAAACCGGCAAAATCGAAATAGATGGGGTGATGGCGGCTCTGCGCCCGGAGATGGTCCCCGGCCGGTACGTGTGTTTTTGCATCAGTGATACCGGGGCGGGCATGGATGACGCGGTTCGGCAAAAAATATTTGAACCGTTCTTCACTACCAAGCCCAAGGGCCAGGGCACCGGCCTGGGCCTGGCGATGGTCTATGGTATCGTCAGGCAAAACGGCGGCCATATTACCGTGTATAGCGAAAAAGGGACGGGAACAACCTTTAAAATTTTCTGGCCGCCGGCTGAATTGGCCCATAAAGACGCAGTCGGGCCGCAAGAGGACAACGCCCAAACGCTGACCGGCACCGAAACAATTTTGCTGGTGGAAGATGACCGGCAGGTGTGTTCCTTTGCCGCCGCTTCGCTGCAAGCGTTGGGGTATACTCTGCTGGTGGCCGAAAACGGCGTCCATGCCCTGAATCTCCTGGCCGAAGGCCGGTCGCAATCCATCGACATGCTGTTAACTGATGTCATTATGCCGGAAATGGATGGAGCTGAACTGGCTAATACGCTTCGCAAGGCGAACCCCAGGTTGCCGGTGCTGTTCATGTCCGGCTACACCCACGATTTTTTGGGCGAACACGGATCGTTGGTGCCGTCTGTACATTTTTTGCAAAAGCCGTTTTCCACCCAAACTCTGGCGCGCAGTGTGCGGGCCACATTGGATGAATCGATGAAAAGTGCGGAGAGATAAGGTTGTGAGAACCCGAATTGCGTTGTTTTTGGTGATGACAGGGCTATTTGCGGCGCCGGGTTTGAAGTGACCTGACAGGAAGGTGCATCGTGCCCCCATTTCAAACGTTTGCCGCCAGATTGCGCCATCCATTTACCCGCGATGATGACGCGAGCAACAAAAAATTCGGCACATGGGATGGCGTTTTTCTGCCCACGGTGCTGACCATTTTGGGCGCGGTGATGTATTTGCGCACCGGCTGGGTAGTGGGTCACGCCGGGTTGCTGGGCGGCCTGCTGATTATTCTGCTTGCCAATGTCATCACTCTGTCCACCGGCCTGTCCATTGCCTCGGTGGCGACGAATATCCGGGTGGGGGCCGGGGGCGCTTTTTCCATTATTGCCCAATCGCTGGGGCTGGAAGTGAGCGGCAGCGTGACCGTTCCCTTTTATCTGGCGCAGTCTATTTCGGTGGCGTTTTACATTTTCGCCTTTAGCGAAGGCTGGTTGCGCATCTTCCCCGCGCATCCGGAATGGCTGGTGGTCTTTGCTTCTTTTGCGGCTGTGTTTTTAATTGCCTGTATCAGCGTTAAGCTGGCGGCGCAGGTGCGCTATCCCATTTTGTTCGTCGTTTCTTTCTCGCTCGTCTCTGTTTTTCTTGGCTTGTTTCGCGTGTTTGGCGCGCCGGGGATAACCCAAACCCCGGTTCTGTGGGGAGATTTTTCCGCCGGAAATTTCTGGAGTGTGTTTGCCGTGTTTTTTCCGGCGGTAACCGGGGTGCTGGTGGGGGTTAATATGTCCGGCACGCTGAAGAACCCGCGCCAAAGCATCCCCCGGGGTATTATTGGGGCCATGTTGCTGACGCTGGTCATCTATCTGTTGCTGGCGGTGTGGGCTTCGCTGGTGGCTACGCCCCAGGAGTTGATGACCAACCTGACCATTATGGTGGACCGCTCCGCCTTTGG
>JAJRUC010000532.1 GCA_024278015.1 Chloroflexota bacterium | reverse complement strand
CCGAGATTGCCGACCGCTGGCAGCGCATCATCGCCGAATATGGCGCGGCTGCCATTCTGCCCTACAGCTACAGCGGCACACTGGGGCTGGTGCAGATGAGCGCCGTCAACGCCCGATTGTGGAATCGTATGGGCGCGTCACGGCTGGCGCGCGCCATCTGCGGTGAAGCGGCGGAAGTGGCAGTCAAAGCCACCCTCGGCGCGCGATACAGCGTGCCGTACCCCGCCGTCCGCCACAGCCGGTTGGTCATTCTGTGGGGACACAATCCCGTTTCCACCGCGCCGCACTTCATGCCCTTCCTCACCGACGCTCGTCGCAATGGCACGCAGGTCATCGTCATCGACCCCCGCCGCACCCGCACCGCCCGCCTCGCCGATTGGCACATCGCCCCGAAACCGGGCACGGATGGCGCGCTGGCGCTGGCGATGGCGCACGTGCTGGTGGTGGAAGGGCTGCACGATGAAGCATGGCCGGCGGAAAATACCATCGGTTGGGCTGATTTGCCCGCGCGGTTGGTGGCATTTTCGCCGCGCCGCGCCGCCGACATCACCGGCATCCCCGCCGCCGACATCGTGAAACTCGCCCGCCGCTACGCCGCCGAGCGTCCCGCGCTCATCAAAATTGCCGACGGGCTTCAGCGGCACAGCAACGGCGGGCAGACGGTGCGCGCCATTCTCACCCTCCCCGCACTGACCGGGCAGTACGGCGCGCGCGGCGGCGGATTGGCGTACAGCACCAGCGGCATCATCAAATGGGATAAAACCGCCCTCAACCACTGGGAAGATTGTCCGCCCCCCGCCCGCAAAATCAACATGAACCGGCTGGGTGCGGCGCTGACCGGCGAAGCCGCCGACCCGCCCATTCAATCCCTTTTCGTGTACGGCGCGAACCCGGTCGCCTCCAGCCCGAACAGCGGCGAAATCATCCGCGGTCTCCGCCGCCCCGACCTGTTCACGGTGGTGCATGAACAATTTTTAACCGATACCGCCGACTTCGCGGACATCGTTTTGCCCGCCACCAGCCAACTGGAACACACCGACCTGCACAAGGGATACGGGCACACCCTCATCAGTTACAATCAGCCGGCGATTGCCCCTCTGGGCGAAAGTAAAAGTAATTGGGAGGTGATGCGTCTGCTGGCGCGGGCGATGGGCTATCCCGAGCCGTGGCTTTTTCAATCGGCGGATGAGGTGATTGCGGAAATTTTGTCCGCCACCGCCGCCGAAAATCCCGCGCTGCGCGGCATCACCCTGGCGCGGCTCAAACGCGAACACACCATCGCCCCGGATGTGCCGGAGGTTCCTTTTGCCGATTTGGATTTCCCCACCCCCAGCGGCAAGGTGGAAATTTACAGCCAAACGCTGGCGGATGCCGGCCTCGACCCGCTGCCTAATTTTGTACCCCCCACCGACCCTGCCGCCGATTCCTTTTCCGGCGCGGGCGATTCGCTGGCGTTCATCTCCGGCGCGGCGCATCATTTCACCAGCAGCACCTTCGCCAACCATACCGATTTTCTGGCGCGCGAGGGCGACCCCTTCGTGGAAATCCACCCCACCGACGCGGCGGCGCGGGGGATTGCGGACGGTGATTTGGTGCGGCTGGAAAATGCGCGCGGCTGGGTCAATCTGCGGGCGCGGGTGACGGAAGACATTCGCCCCGGCGTGGTGGTCTCGCCCAAAGGTCGCTGGCGTAAAAATGACCCCTTCAGCACGGAAAAGCGAAATATCAACCGGCTCACCAGCGACGCCCTCGGCGATTTTGGCGGGCAGAGTACCTTCCACAGCACCCGCGTTTGGGCGCGGCCGGTGGCGAATAGTGAATAGTGAGGACTATCTCTAAATCTCCAGCACTGCCCCTTTGTCGGCGCTGGTGGCGAGCCTGGCGTACCGCCGCAGCCAGCCCGTCAAGTGCCGTTCCGGCGGCCCCTGCCACGCCGATTTTCGCCGCGCCAGTTCATCATCATCCACCAACAATTCAATTGCACCGGCAAGAATATCAATCTCAATCATGTCGCCGTTTTCCACAAAGGCAATTATGCCCCCTTCCGCCGCTTCCGGGCTGACGTGGCCGATGCACGCCCCCCGCGTGCCGCCGCTGAACCGCCCGTCGGTGATGAGCGCCACGCTGTCGCCCAGGCCCATGCCCATAATGTTGCTGGTCGGCGCGAGCATTTCCTGCATGCCGGGGCCGCCCTTCGGCCCTTCGTACCGAATGACCACCACGTCCCCCGCCTGCACGTCGCCGGAAAGGATGCCCGTGTTGGCCTCGTCGTGGCTGTTGTACACTTTGGCCGGGCCGCGATGGCGCAACATTTGCGGTCGCACGCCCGCCGTTTTCACCACCGAGCCGCGCGGCGCGAGATTGCCGAACAGAATGCTCAAGCCGCCGGTTTGGCTGTACGCATCTTCCAGCGGGCGGATGACCGCCGCATTCCGGGTAGCATGCCCGGCGATATTTTCGCCCAGCGTTTGGCCGGTCACGGTCAGTTGGTCAAGGTGCAGAATGTCCGGCTTTTGGCTCAACTCGCGCAAAATCGCGCTGATGCCGCCCGCGCGGTCAACATCTTCCAGATGATATTCCGATGACGGGCTGACTTTGCACAAATTCGGCACGCGCCGGGAAAGTTCGTTCAGCCGTTGCAGCGGAAAGTCCACCCCCGCTTCCTGGGCAATGGCAAGCGTGTGCAGCACGGTGTTGGTGCTGCCGCCCATCGCCATATCAAGCATTAGCGCGTTGTCTATGGCATTTTCATTGACAATATCCAGCGGTTTGATGTCCTTTTCAATCAGGGTGATAATTTGCCGTCCGGCGGCTTTCGCCAATTCTTCGCGGCGGGGGTCGATTGCCAAAATTGTGCCGTTGCCGGGCAGCGCCAGCCCCAATGCTTCGCACAGGCAATTCATGCTGTTGGCGGTGAACATCCCTGAACACGAGCCGCAGGTGGGGCAGCCGTTCATCTCCAGCGCCAGCAGGCGGTCATCGTCAATTGCGCCGCGCTGGTACGCCCCCACGCCCTCAAACACGCTGATGAGGTCAACCACTTCCCCTGTTTCCAGTTTGCCCGCCGCCATTGGGCCGCCGCTGATGAAGATGGTGGGGACATTGAGCCGCATGGCCGCCATAATCATACCCGGCACGATTTTGTCGCAATTAGGGATGCAAATCAGCCCGTCGAACTGGTGCGCGGCCACCATCGTTTCTACCGAATCGGCGATAATCTCCCGGCTGGGGAGGGAATATTTCATCCCGAAATGGCCCATTGCAATGCCGTCATCCACCCCGATGGTATGAAACATAAACGGTATGCCGCCCGCTTCGCGCACGGCCCGGCGCACCACTTCTCCAAATTCGTTCAAATGGACGTGCCCCGGAATTACATCGATATAGCTGTTGGCAATAGCGATGAACGGCTTGCCCCAGTCATCCTCACTTTTGATAACGCCGGTCGCCCGCAACAAACTGCGGTGCGGGGCGCGTTCAAATCCTTTTTTGATGATGTCGCTTCTCATGGGGATTCCTCCTGCATCAGGCCCGGTAATCAATTTCTCAAAAACCGGAAACCTTTACGTATAATTTACATCAATTACGGCTGTTTTTTGATATAATGAAAATGTCCTTTGGTTTTGCCATTTCTTTATCAATTGAATGAAGCGTTTGTTATTTTGGGGGATAAAATGCAAGTGCCCTTTACAATTAAGCCGCAAGCGATAGCTGTGCCGCCTGTATATTTATGGCCTGCGAATCTCAAAAAAACCGTATTGGTGCTGGCCGTTGCGGCTTGCGTCGGATTTTACGCGCTATTGGCAGCAGGTTTGGTCAGTATTACCGCGTTG
>JAJRUC010000531.1 GCA_024278015.1 Chloroflexota bacterium | reverse complement strand
GTGGTTGGCAAGGGTCATAATTGTCTCCTTTCCGGCTATAATTTCCGTCGAAAATCATCGAGTTTGCGGATGAGCAGGGCTGCCGCGCCGGTCAGAGCCAAAAGCTCTTTGGCAGTGATGGCTTCCGGCTCTTCGCCCTCGGCCAGGCCGGTCGGCGCTTCCATCAGCAACCAGGTTGTGCCCGCGCCCAGCAGCGCCCCAATCAGCATCCCCCATACCAGTTTGATTTTTTGCGATTGTGTCAGGTTCATTGTTCCCCTCCTGCGTAAAGATGAACATGCAAGCAGGGTGCGGCCCGCAGAGCCACACCCTGAATTATCAATTGTTATTTAATTATACACCAGCCCCGCCAAATTACAGATTTTTGATGATGGCGTCGGCGAATTGGCTGGTGCCGACTTTGGTGGCCCCTTCCATCTGCCGGGCAAAGTCATACGTCACAATCTTTTGGGCGATGGTCTTCTCAAACGCATCGCGGATGAGTTCGGCGGCTTCCGGCCAGCCCATGTATTCCAGCATCATCACCCCGGAAAACAGCAGGCTGCCGGGGTTGACCATGTTTTTGTTGGCGTATTTGGGGGCGGTGCCGTGCGTGGCTTCAAACAGGGCCACAAAATCGCCGATGTTGGCCCCGGGGGCAATGCCCAGACCACCGATTTGGGCCGCCAGCGCGTCGCTCAGGTAATCGCCGTTGAGGTTGGTGGTGGCTAAAATGCCGAATTCTTTGGGGCGCAACAGGGTGTGCTGAAAGATGATGTCGGCGATGCGGTCTTTAATGAGGATTTTGCCTTCCGGTTGTTGGCCGTCGTATTTCTCCCACAACTCGTCTTCGGTGATGGTCACATCGGCAAATTCTTCTTTGGCTTCTTCGTAGCCCCATTTACGGAACGCGCCTTCGGTGAATTTCTGGATATTGCCTTTATGCACCAGCGTCACGGTATCGATGCCGTAGTCAATGGCGTACTGAATGGCCTTGCGTACCAGCCGTTTGCTGGCAAAGGCGCTGACGGGTTTAATGCCGATGCCGGAGCCGTCAAAGAAACGCGCCCCCAGTTCTTCTCTCAGGAAGGTGGTCAGCTTTTCATTGTCAGGCGTGCCGGCTTCGTATTCAATGCCGGAATATACGTCTTCGGTGTTTTCCCGGAAGATGACCATGTTCACCCATTCCGGGTGTTTAACCGGGCTGGGCACGCCTTTGTACCAGCGCACCGGGCGCACGCAGGCGTACAGGTCAAGCACCTGGCGCAGGGTTACGTTCAGGCTGCGGAAGCCGCCGCCGATGGGCGTGGTCAGGGGGCCTTTGATGGCGACGATGTATTCGCGGATGGCGTCGAAAGTCTCTTCCGGCATGTAGTTGCCGTCGTAGCGGGCGGCGGCTTTTTCTCCGGCGAAAACTTCCATCCAGGCGATTTTTCGTTTGCCGCCGTAGGCTTTTTCCACGGCTGCATCCCAAATACGCAGGCTGGCCCGGGTAATATCGGCGCCAATGCCGTCGCCTTCAATAAAGCCGACGACGGGGTTATCCGGGATAACCAGTTTGCCGTCTTTAACGGTAATTTTTTCGCCTTGTTGGGGAACGACAATGTTTTGATACGACATAGGATTTTCCTCCTGTTGATACGGGTGTTTCAATTATTGTTGGTTTTCATTAATTTCGATTAGGGATGAACGGTAACTCCAGGTCTTGCGCCATCTGCCGGCGCACCGATTCAGCGGGCAGGGCGAAAATCTTGCCGGAAGTCGCCCGCCCCAAAGCCAGCCACAAGTTCAGTTGGGCGGCCTCTTCCGGCTGAAACAACCGCCCGCGTTCAGGTTGCTCCCTGAGTTGCTTAATCGCCGGAAAGGCCGTCCGGGGGTTGCGTTGAGCCTGAGCCTGCATGGGGGTGTTGGTTGGCCCCGGATCCATCCCGTTGACCACAATGTTTGTGTCGGCCACCTCTTCGGTCAGCACGCCGGTGAACCGGTCCAAAGCCGATTTACTGGCGCAATACGCGCTCCAGCCGGCAACATTTTTGGCGGCTGCCCCGGAGGTGACGTTGATAATCACCCCGTCGCCCCGGTCCAGCATGTGGGGCAGTACGGCCCGGCAGCACAAATAGGGGCCGATGACGTTGACGGTTATCAGGTTTTGCCATTCTTCGTGCGAAACTTCCCACACTTTGCCGATGGGGGTGATGACGGCGGCGTTGTTCACCAGAATGTCAATGTGCTTGAAGGCCCGCAGAGTCAACATAACAAGCTGGTCAATGGCTGCCGGGCTGGTGATGTCGGTGGGGATGGCTAACGCCTGGCCGCCGTTGGCCTTAATCGATTCAGCCACCAGTTGAATTTCCGGGGCGGTGCGGGCGGCCAGCACTACCGCTGCGCCCGCATTGGCAAAAAGCCGGGCGGTGGCTTTGCCGATGCCCCGGCCCGCGCCGGTGATGACGGCCACTTTGTGGGCTAATACATTAGTGAGAGGCATGTTTCTCCAATGGCGTTCCATCTTCCGGGTGGGTCAAAAGTTCGAATAAAATTTCGCCCATCGGCGAAAGCGGACGATTATGCCGGCAGGCAACATTATAGGTGCGGACGGTGGAAACGCCCTTTAGCGGAACGGTCTGTAAAATACCCTGTTTCAATTCTCGCTTAACCGCAATTTTCTGGATGAGCGCCGGCCCCAGGTTGGCCTCAACGCTGCGCTTGATGGCCTCTGTTTCTCCCAGGGTGATAACCTGGCTGCTGTCCAGAAAATCCGGCCCCAGCAACTCTCTTACCGAAGCGTGCAGCGCCGAGCAGATTTCTCTGGTGAGCAGGGTGCGCTGCCGCAAATCGTCAATTGTCACAAAGGGGCGCTCAACCCACGGGTCATTCGTCGCCACAATCACCACCAGGTCATCGGTCATAAAGGGGGTGATGGTCAATTGCGGATGGCTTGCCGGCGACCCCACCAGGGACAGTTCCACCTGCCCGTCGACGGTGGCCGTGAGCAAATCGGCGGTATTGCCGGCCTGAATACGGATTTCCAGATCGGGCCGGCGTTGCCGAATACGGCGCAACAAATTTGGTAACAGATAAATGGCCAGGGTGTGCCCCACCCCCAGCCGCAGGGTGCGGCGGGCGCGGCGGGCGGAACGGCGCGTGGTTTGGACGGCTTCCTCGCACAGGGCCAAAATACGCTCGGCGTAGTTCAGCAGTCCCTCGCCCGCTTCGGTTAATTTTATCTTGCGCGGTTGCCGAAGGATGAGCCGGGCGCCGATGTCTCTTTCCAGGGTTGCCAACTGCTGACTCACGGTCGGCTGGGTCAGTTTCAGGCGGGCGGCGGCTTTGGTAAAGCTGCCTTCGTGGGCAATAGTAACGAAGGTTTGTAATTTTCCGGTATCCAGTGCGTCCATAGGTTGAGATTTTACCATAGAATTTCCCTATGGCAAAGATGGGTGTTATCAGTTTGAATTATGGGGATTTGGATGGTATACTTTTATTCAATCGGCTTGTTTGAGCGTTGTCCTCAGTCAACAATGATTTGATGGGTAGGGGCGTGCTGCAGCGTGTCCCTGCTACGGTATCGATTGCTGTAGGGGTGGTTCGTGAACCGCCTCTGCGCCAAACCCTCATTCAACACTTGACTGAGTAATAACCTGGATGCAGAAAGGGTGCTGTATGCGACGATACCTTCCGGTGCAAATCAGTTTGGCGTTGTTATTGGCTACTTTATTGGCCTGTGGAGGCGCAAGCCGGGGCGCAACCGATAATTCGCCCCGAAGAGAGCCGGGGGCGGTTGCGGTTCAACCGGCGGTTACGCAGGGGCCGGCGACGGGGCGCTCAACGCCTCTGCCGCCGCCTGCCACCTTCACCCCGGTTCCCGCGCCGGACACGGCCACGCCCGCGCCGCCCGTCGAACCGGCTGAACCGCCCGCGCCGCCCGCCCAACCGGCGGCCACCACGCCGCCCCAACCGACCCCCACCCCCAAACCGGCTGCTTTTTCGGTAAATACGCCCGTCCCCACTTCGCCGCCCGTCGCCGAAAATTTACCCACCGATTACGATGCCGGGCAGGCTGTGCGGCAATATGCCGGGGCTGCGCTGGGCATTGAGGTAGAGGTGTTGGCCGCCGGTGGCCGCGAAGGTCAGGTAACGCTGCCCCCTTCGGCCCAGGCCGAGGTTGACGCTGCTGTGAGGCTGGCCGGCGTAACTTACGCCGCCCTGCTTCGTGAGGGCGCGGCTTCGGTCAGTTTGGGCGCCGGCAGCATTTCCGGCGACCTCAGCGCCGATATTCAGGACGCCTCGCTGGGCGCCTTCAGCCTGCTGCGCGATGGCCGCTTGCCGGCCAACCCCGACGAGGCCCTGAATCTGGTGCGCTCAACCTTCCCCGGCGTGAGCCATTTAACGTTTACCCGGCAAGAAGCGTCTGCCGGAGCCGGGCCTTTGGCCGGCGGGGGCGCTCAAGGCTACGTCTTTTCCGCCCACACCGAACAATCTGAAGTTGATGTTAAAAGCGGACAGGCCAAAGTGGTGGCTGTCGGCGCGCTGGCAGGCGTTACCCCGGCGGGCGTTAATCGGGTGAATGTGTTTGTGGTGCTTGGCAAAGGGGCGCTGGCCGGTAGTATTCAGTGAGCAAATGAAGTTGTAATCAACCCCCGCCCGTCGTCTGCGGCAATTCCCTCTCTCTGTCAGGGGGAAGGAAGGGGGCTATTTTTCAGAGGAGATAACCTATGACCAAAAATTTATTTGATGCGCGCGCCAAATTTGAAACGGGCCACGGCCCGGCCTACATGTACCGGCTCGACAAGCTGGAAAAAGACGGCCTGGGCAACATCAGCCGCCTGCCTTTTTCAATCAAGGTTTTGCTGGAAGCCGTATTACGCGAGTGCGACGGCTATATTGTGACCGAAGACGACGTGACCAGGCTGGCCGGCTGGAACGCCAAAGCCCCCGCCGCCAACGAAGTGCCCTTTAAACCGGCCCGCATTGTGATGCAAGACTTCACCGGCGTGCCCGCCGTGGTAGACTGGGCCGCCATGCGCTCGGCAATGGCCCGCATGGGGGGCGACCCGCAAAAAATCAACCCCCTCATCCCCGCCGATCTGGTGATTGACCATTCGGTGCAGGTAGACCGGGCCGGCACCAACACCGCCATCTTCTTCAATATTGAACGCGAATTTGAGCGCAATTACGAACGCTACGAATTTTTGCGGTGGGGCCAGCAAGCGCTCTCCAATTTTCGGGTAGTGCCGCCCGGCAGCGGTATCATCCATCAGGTGAACCTGGAATATCTGGCCCGGGGGGTGTGGACCCGGCCCGAAGACAACCTGCAAGTGGCCTATCCCGATTCGCTGGTGGGCACAGACAGCCACACTACCATGATTAACGGCCTGGGCGTGTTGGGCTGGGGCGTGGGCGGCATCGAAGCCGAAGCCGTGGCCCTGGGGCAACCCGTTTACATGCTCACCCCGCAAGTGACCGGCTTTAAATTAACCGGCAAATTGCGCGAAGGCGTTACTGCCACCGACCTGGCCCTGACCGTGGTGCAAATGCTTCGGCAGCGGGGCGTGGTGGGTAAATTTGTGGAATTTTACGGCCCCGGCCTGAGCCAAATGACCCTGCCGGACCGGGCCACCATCGCCAATATGGCCCCCGAATACGGGGCCACGATGGGCTTCTTCCCCGTGGATGCGGAAACGCTGCGCTATATGCGCCGCACCGGCCGCCCGGCGGAACTGACGGACATGGTAGAGCGCTACACCCAAGAACAGGGCCTTTTCCGCACCGATGACCTGCCCGAACCCGAATTTACCGACACCCTTCAGCTTGATTTAAGCGATGTGCAGCCCAGTATGGCCGGGCCGAAGCGCCCCCAGGACCGGATTTTGCTGAAGGATATGAAATCCGCATTTAAAGAGATGCTCAACGCGCCGGTCGGCTTTAAGGGCTTTGGCTTAAGCGAAGACCAGTTGGACAACAAAGCCGGGTATGACGCAGGTGGCGATACCGTGGAACTGAAGCACGGGTCTGTGACCATTGCCGCCATCACCAGTTGCACCAACACCAGCAACCCCTCGGTGATGCTGGGAGCGGGCATTTTGGCTAAAAAAGCGGTTGAAAAGGGGCTGAAGGTTAAACCTTACGTAAAAACCAGTCTGGCACCCGGTTCAAAAGTAGTGACCGATTATTTGAACGAAGCCGGTCTGACCCCCTATCTGGACGAACTGGGCTTTAATGTGGTCGGTTACGGCTGCACCACCTGCATCGGCAACACCGGCCCGCTGCAAAAAGAGATTGTCGAGGCCATCATCGCCGGTGAGTTGATTGTTTCCGGCGTACTCAGCGGCAATCGAAACTTTGAGGGCCGCATCCATCCACACGTTAAAGCCAACTTCCTGGCCGGCCCGCCGCTGGTAGTGGCCTACGCCCTGGCCGGCACCACCGATATTGACCTGACCACCGAGCCGTTGGGCGTGGGCAAAGACGGCCGGCCGGTGTATTTGAAGGACATCTGGCCCACCCAGGCAGAAATTGCCGCCGAATACGACAAAGCCCTTAACCCCGAAACCTTCCGCCGGGAGTACGGCGGCATTGAACAGAGCAACGAGCGCTGGAACGAGATTCCCGTTGCCGGCGGCGCTTTGTTCGACTGGAAAGCCGATTCAACCTACGTGCAGGAACCGCCCTTCTTTGTAGGCCTGACCCCGGAGGCGCAACCCATGCGGGCCATTCAAAACGCCCGCGTGCTGGTTAAAGTGGGCGACTCCATCACCACCGACCACATTTCGCCCGCCGGCCCCATCGCCCCAAATAGCCCGGCAGCCAAATACCTGAACGAAAATGGCGTGGAACAACGCGATTTCAACAGCTACGGCTCCAGGCGAGGCAATGACCGGGTTATGACGCGCGGCACGTTTGCCAATGTTCGCCTGCGCAACCAGATGGCCCCCGGCACCGAAGGCGGCTGGACGACCTACCTGCCGACCAATGAAGTGATGCCCATTTACGATGCCGGCCTGAAGTACAAGGAAAACGGCGCGCCGCTGGTTGTGTTGGCCGGCAAAGAATACGGCACCGGCTCCAGCCGCGACTGGGCCGCCAAAGGAACCTTTTTGCTGGGCGTAAAAGCCGTGCTGGCCGAAAGCTACGAGCGTATTCATCGCAGCAATCTGGTGGGCATGGGCGTGCTGCCCCTGCAATTTAAAGCGGGCGACAGCGTCGCTGCGCTGGGATTGACCGGGCAGGAATCGTTTACTATTACCGTTGATGACGGCCTTCAGCCGCGCCAGGATGTTGCAGTGACGGCCACCGCCCCCGACGGCGCGAAAACATCGTTTGTGGTCACCTGCCGCATCGACACCCCGGTGGAGGTTGATTATTATCGCAACGGCGGCATCTTGCAAACCGTTTTGCGAAACTTCCTGAAGGCGTAATTCGCAATAAATACAGGACTTACGCAGTTGCGGTAAATCACGGTGTTCTACCCCCTCCCCGCTTCGCGTCGATGTCGGGGGAGGCGCCAATTCCCCCCGCTTGAGGGCGCGAAGCGGGGAGGGGGGTAAAATGCTGCAACTGCGTAAGTGTCTATCCGTAAAATACTTGTGGCACTCATTGTCAAACAACAAGCCGATGAAGTTGTAGTTGCTCCCCCCTTAATCCCCCCTCTGTGAGGGGGGAAACTCCCTCCCCCTAAAAGGGGGAGGGCCGGGGAGGGGGTAAAAAGCGCGAATCCGGTTGTTTTCAACTTCAACTATCCTGACCATCACCCGGCGTAATTAATTTACGGATAGACACTAAGTCCTAAAATAGTGGCTGTAAATGAAACGGTGTGCAGAAAAAGTGCGCCGTTTCATTTGCGTCCGTCGCCGGGAGGGGCAGTACCCAACAAAATAGAGATACCCGACTACGAAATTTGCAATAAACATTGCAAATGATTATAATGTAATCAAAAGATTTTATGGCATAAGGATGGGTGAATTATGGCTGACAGCGGATACAAAAGTATTTCCCGAATCGATTCTGAAAAGAAGAACATGCATGGCTGGTACGTGCGGGTGTGGTTTAAAGGGGTGATGCATTCAAGAATGTTCAGCGACAAGAAATACGGGGGCACCGAAGAGGCGCTGGAATAAGCCATTGAATGTCGCAACGAAATTGAAGCGTCTATCGGCAAACCCCGCACCGACCGTCAAATTGTAACCTCCAGCCCCCGCAACAAGTCCGGCGTTATTGGCGTGCGGCGGGCCAGGCACACCACCGGCTGTTACGATGAGCTGGGGTATCCCCGCTACAGCGACGTTTACGAAGCCATTTGGTGTACCAATACCGGCCAAATCAGCCGCACCGGCTATTCCATCGCCAAACACGGCGAGAAAAAGGCGTTTCAACTGGCCGTTGCCAAACGCCTTAAAGAAGAGAAGAGACTGTACGGTCAAGCCGTCCAGAAAGTCCCCGCCGATTTGGCGCCGCGCACCACCACATAGGGTGCATTTCAGTTTTGGGGCAGGAATGTAGGGGCGCGCCGCCGCACGCCCCTACGGAGGATGCCATTTGTATCAAATTTGCGGAAGCGTAGAGGCGGCTCGCGAGCCGCCCTTACAAGCCATATGCAACACGAAAATACCCGTGTGCCCCCAAATTGAAACGCACCACCACATCAGCCAACTGAACAAATCTGAAAAGTGTGGTATAATCTCAGGCGAAGTCACTTCGCCTGTTTTTTTGTGGCAATCGTCCTGTCCCCGTTCCGGCGCGGGCTTGCTTGTTGATTTCCAGGTTCCAGGTTCCAATCTCCCCTCTGGAGCCGGTTTGCCTGTTGAACCGCCATCTTTCGTTGCGCCGGTAGATTGTACGCCTCAAGGAACCGTTTATGCCCTCGAATTTTGTTCATCTGCATGTCCATTCTGAATATTCTTTGCTGGACGGCCTGGCCCGGCCCAAAAAGCTGGTGGCCGAAGCCGTTAAACACCGGATGCCCGCCCTGGCCCTGACCGACCACGGCGTGATGCACGGGGCCATCGAATTTTTCAGAGCCTGCAAAGCTCAGGATATCCGGCCCATCATCGGGGTGGAAGCGTATATGACCCCTTTTGGGCGGGCGATGGGCAGCAAAGACCCCCACAAAGACAAGGCTCGCCACCATTTGCTGCTGCTGGCCCAAAATATGACCGGCTATCACAACTTGCTGGAAATTTGCAGCGACGCCCAACTGCAAGGCTATTATTACAAACCCCGCATCGACGCCGATTTTTTGGCCGCCCACAGCGACGGGCTGATTTGCACCACCGGCTGTATGGGCGCGGAAATTCCGTCGCTGCTTAACGATGAGAAAAGCCCGGCCAACCCGGAACTGGCGATGAAACGCCTGCAATGGTACATGGAGGTGTTTGGCCGCGACCGGTTCTTCATCGAATTGCAGGAACACGACATCCCGGCCCTGACAAAAATCAACAAAACGCTGTTTGAGTGGGCCAAAAAATACCGGCTTGAAATGGTAGTGACCAACGATGTGCATTACACCCGCGCCGAAGACGCCGTGGCTCAGGACACCCTGCTGTGCGTCCAGACCGGCTCGCTGGTGACAGACAGCAAGCGCATGCGTATGTCCGGCCAAAGCTATTATCTGAAAACCGAAGCCGAAATGCGGGCTGTCTTCCGCCCTCTGGCCGATCTGCCCGACAGCGCCTTCACCAATACCCTCAAAATTGCCGAAATGTGCGCCGTCGATTTGGAGGACAAAAGCTACCACCTGCCCAATTTACCCATCAACGTTATGCCACCCGAACACAATTACAAAACCTTCCTGCGCCACCTGACCGACGACGGGCTGGCCCGCATTTACGGCCGCCGGGTTGATGACCCGGAAATTCAGGAGCGCAAGGAACATGAACTGGGCATTATCAGCCGCATGAATTTTGATATTTATTTTTTGATTGTGTGGGATTTATGCCGCTACGCCCTCGAAAATAATATCTGGTGGAACGTGCGCGGTTCCGGGGCCGGCTCAATTGTGGCCTACGCCCTGGGCATCACCAAAATTGACCCGCTGAAAAACCACCTTATTTTTGAGCGATTCCTCAACCCCGGTCGGGTATCCATGCCCGATTTTGACCTTGACTTTCCCGATGACCAGCGCGAAGACATGATTCGCTACACCATCCGGCGCTACGGCGAAGACCACGTGGCCCAGATTGTGGCCTTCGGGCGTATGAAAGCCCGCGCCGCCGTGCGAGACGTGGGCCGGGCGCAGGGCGTGGAACTGGCCGCAGTCGATAAAATCGCCAAACTGATTCCGGCCATCCCCGGCAAGCCCGTCACCATCGATTCAGCCCTTGACCCCGAAAGCGAATTTTACGCCCCGGATCTGGAGGCCCGCTACAAGACCGAACCGATGGTGCAAACCCTGATTGACGCCGCCCGTCAACTTGAGGGCGTAGCCCGCCACGCCTCGGTACACGCCGCCGCCGTCATCATCACCGACAAGCCGGTGGTTGATTATGTGCCGCTCATGCGCTCTTACGGCTCGGTCATCACCAAAGCCGTCACCCAGTTTGAGTTTCCCGTTTGCGAATCCATCGGCTTGCTGAAGGTGGATTTTCTGGGCCTGTCTACCTTAACCATTATGCGCCGCGCCTCTGAGTTGATTGCCCAACGCCACGGCGTAACCTACACCCTCGATAATATCCCCATTGAAGATGAGCAAGCCTTCAAACTGTTTGCCGACGGTAATTTGACCGGCATTTTTCAGGTGGAAGGGGCGGGCATGCGCCGTCTGATGACCGAAATGCAGCCTCACAAATTCGACCATATCATTGCCGCTATCTCCCTGTATCGCCCCGGCCCCATGGAAAACATCCCCAGCTACATTCGGCGCATGCACGGCGAAGAGGCGGTGGCTTACCATCACCCGGACCTGGAGCCGATTCTGTCGGACACCTACGGCATTATCGTCTATCAGGAGCAGATTATTCGTATAGCCAGTGCGCTGGCCGGCTACGAGCCGGGCGAAGCGGATATGATTCGGAAGGCGGTGGCGAAAAAGAAAAAGGATTTGATGGAAAAACACCGCCTCCAGTTTAGCGACGGGGCGCGGAAAAACGGATACTCGCAGGCGGTCATCGACAAAATCTGGGGCGACATTGAATTTTTTGCCCGCTACGGCTTTAACAAGGCCCACGCCGCCGATTACGCCGCCATCACTTGTCAAACCGCGTATCTGAAGGCCCACTATCCGGTGGAATACATGACCGCCCTGCTCACCGTTGAACAGGGCAACACCGACAAAATCGGTATGCTCATGGAGGAATGTCGGGCGATGGGCCTTGAAGTGCTGCCCCCCCACGTCAACCACAGCGGGCACGATTTTATTATCCGGGCAGACGACGGCAAGGCGGCTATCCGCTACGGGTTGGGGGCCATAAAAAATGTGGGCGACGGCCCCATCGAAGCTATTTTGGCCGGCCGGGACGCGGACGGCCCTTTTGTAGACGTGGACGATTTTTGCCATCGGGTTGACCTGCGGCAGGTGGGCAAACGCGCTCTGGAAAGTCTCATCAAAGCCGGCGCGCTGGGCGGTTTTGCGGCCAGGGCGCAACTGCTGGCTATCATCGAGCGTATGGTGCAGCTTTCAACCCAGGTGCATCATGCCGCCGCCGTGGGCCAGCTCAGTATGTTCGATACGGGCGGCTTCGACGCGCCGCAAACCGGCTCCATCCTGCACCCCCTGCCGCAAGTGGAAGAATTTTCACGCAAGGATGTTCTTAATTGGGAAAAAGAACTGGTCGGCGCGTATCTTTCATCGCACCCCATTCAACCCTATATGGAAGCCATCAAACGGGCCGCCACTTGCCTGTGCGGCGAGGTTGACGCTTCCCGGCACAACAAAAAAATTCGGGTGGCCGGCTTGATTACCCAAATCAAGCAAATTACCACCAAAAAAGGGGACCCGATGGCCTTTGTCACCATCGAAGATGCCCAGGCTTCTTTGGAAATTATCGTTTTCCCCCGGGCTTTTGCGGAGTACCGCCGGTTGCTTAACCACGATGAACTGATTCTCGTCTCCGGTAAAGTAGACGCCCAGGACGAAGACCGCCCCAAAATTCTGGTCGATTCCATTTCCAGTGAACTGACCGATGCTCATCCCGCAGACGAAGCCGCCCCGCCCCCCCGGCAGGAGCCCGGGCTGTCACCAAGCCGCATTCAGATCACCCGAACCGGTACTTCACGCCCTTTCCGCCGTCGGGAAAGGACCACTCGATGCCCTCGTTCGTGCAGGCTATCCTGCATGTACCGCACTCCAGGCAGTTCTCGTAATTCGCCACGACCTGTCCGGGATCCTCGCCGCGCTGGACATAGACCTTT
>JAJRUC010000530.1 GCA_024278015.1 Chloroflexota bacterium | reverse complement strand
CAGCAGGGCGATGCTCAGGGCCATGCCGCCCGCCAGGGCCAGATAGACCTTCAGCGGGAGCGGAAAACGGGCGGCCCGCCGGCGGGGGCGGCTTTGCCACCGATGCCACATTTTTAGCCGGTTGGGCGCGGCAATGGCCGAAAGCGCAATCGCCAACCCGGTCAGGGCCGCTGTCGAAAGCCAACCGGCCAGCCCCAGCGCCAGTGCAGCCAGGCCCAATCCGCCAATGCCCAGCCCCGCGCCGAAGATGACCGTTTCCGGCCCATCGGCGGCGGGCAGCAGCCGGCGAACCACCCGGCCGCCCAGGCCAATCGCCAGCGCCCACAGCCACAGCCCAACCAGCGCATCCAGCCCGGTGCGGGTCAGCGCGGTTATGGAGAAGGCAAAAGGGGGCGTATCAACCTGAGCCAATGCGGCAATATCAGCCGGGGCAATTGGTTTTTGGGTGACGTAAACCATGCCGGATACAAAAAATGTCCAGATGATAAACAGGGTTATCAGCGGCCATTTGAGGCGGTGCGCGTTTGTTTTCATAGGCGATGGGCTACGGTGGGCGTGACGGCTTTCAGCCGTTTCCGGTCAATCAGATAGACAATGAGCAGCAGGGCGGGCAGCAGGCCGTGCAAAAAAACGGCCTCAAAATTATCGCCGCGCGTGGTGTCGATGGTGGTCAGGAACAGTACCCACAGCCCGACGGTGACGGCAGCCTGCAAAACGGCCACCCAACCGCCGCTTCCTTTCAAGGTGCGGCTCAGGTGCAGGCGTTTGAAGACCAGCAGCAGGGCCGGGTACAGAATAACGTGGTTGGTTGTGGCCGAGCGCAGGGCAACCAAATTGCCGATGAGCAGGGTGAGCGTGGCCGTCCACAGCAAATCTTCCGGGTGGACGGTCAGGAGTTTCCACCACTGCCGCAACAGCAGCGCCGTCAGGGCAATGGTGACGGCCGGGTTGAGCCAACTTGCCGGGCCGGGGGCGAAGCGGGCGGTCAGGTTTTCCAGCGGAGAACCGAACCCCACGTAGCCGGAGTAGGCCGACAGGTTGTTGATGAAACGCGCGGGCCAATCGGGAACCCAGGCAATGCTGCTGAACAGCAACAGCACGCCACTGAGGGCAAAGGCGATGATGAACGACCACCGTTTTTGCCGGAACGCCCACAGCAGCAAC
Source organism: Chloroflexota bacterium (assembly GCA_024278015.1). Taxonomy (GTDB): domain Bacteria; phylum Chloroflexota; class Anaerolineae; order 4572-78; family 4572-78; genus JAJRUC01. The sequence goes on along the minus strand of JAJRUC010000530.1, from coordinate 1,368 downwards.
AGGGGGATAATCAAGAAAACCATTTGCGGTTTGATGGTTGCCAGGGCCAAAACGACCCCGGCCGGCCGGTCTCGGCCCGTTGCCAGCCCCCACAGAGCGATGGTCACGGCCAGCGCCACCAAAATGGAAAACTGGCCCAGCATGATGGCCCGCGCGCCGGGGTAAAAAAAGACGCTCCAGAAAATGGTGACGGCAAACAACCACGGCGGCGGCCGCCAGCGAACCAGACTCAACGAAACCAGCGTCAGGGCGATGAGCGCAAATTGCAGCGTCACCATCCAGATGGCTTGCGCCCACGGATACGGCACAAAGGTGAGCGGCCAGAAAAAGTACACCGTGTACAGCGGATAGGCAAAGTTCACCTGGTCTTCATCGGGGCGGGTGTACCGCCCGAACATCGCCAGTTGCGCTTCGAGGTCAATTTCGCGGTTGTAGGGGTTGCGCCCGCGCAGCACCAGCTCTTTGCCGCCATACCACCGCGCGAAAAAATCTGCCGTGCCGGGCGCAACCAGCGCGTAGCGGTGCAGGGCCACGGCTTCGCCCGCCATAAGCATCAGAACAGACAAGGTAATGACCAGCCATAGGGTTAGGGTTGATTTTTTGAATCCGTTGCCGGGCATCGTTTCCATCCGCAAGGTATATCAGGGTGGGTCTCTGCGTTTCAATCAGTCACCCGCATCGTTACAAATATTGAACCCTGACTGAACTTATGTTACAGTATAATGGCCTGAATTGGCAAACCGGTTTTCGGTTTCAACCTGCTGTGCGAGGAATTGGTCGATGAACAAGCGCATCTCTTTCAAAACGCTGGTGATGGTTGGGGGCGCAACCCTGTTTTTAGTGTGGCTCTCATGGGGTTTCATCTCCACCGAAACCTTCATCACCTCTGATACCGGCTTGCGCCGGCTGCAAGTTCAATCGCTCATTGCCAACCGGTGGCAGACCTTCGCCATCAATTATCCGGCCCGCATTGTTGACCCGGAGTTTCGGTTTGTGCCGTATTATAACACCTATCGCATTTTCCGGGGCGATGTTTTTGTGAATATCAGCCCCTGGTTTCCGTTGCTGGTGTCGTGGTTGGTGGCGTGGCTTGGCCCGGCCGGTTTGCCGATTGTGCCCGCGTTGGGCGGCATTTTTTCGGCGTTGGCGGTTTTTCAATTAGCCCGATTAGCCCGCTTGCCCCAGGCGCATATTGCGTTTTGGGCCACAATTTTTGCCACGCCGGTGCTGTTTTACAGCCTGACATTGTGGGACCACACCCTGGCCGTGGCCCTGGCGATGTGGGGGGTGGTCGGCGCGGCCAAAGGGTTGCTCCACCGCAGTTGGCTTTCGGCGGCGCTGGGCGGACTGGCGTTGGGGTTGGGGTTG
>JAJRUC010000529.1 GCA_024278015.1 Chloroflexota bacterium | reverse complement strand
GCTGCCGGGCCGAGATATCCGAGTGACGAATAAAGATATTATTTATTATCAGGACTTACGCGGTTGCGGTAAATCACGGTGTTCTACCCCCGCCCCACCTCCCCCGAAATCGGGGGAGGGGATATTTCACCACTCAGAGAGGGGGGAGGAAGGGGGGTAAAATGTCGCAACTGCGTAAGTCCTGGGTTAATACGGTTACATTCAGGACACTGATGGGTAATCACAGTTTGAATCACTATCGTTTCCTTCCGGCTGATTTGTATTACCGGAGGGTAATTCTTCAAGTGCCATCAGTCAACATGTAACCACTACCACTTTATGATGCCAGATAGTATAGTTGCAATACGCCCAACGGATACCGCAATCAATATTTTCTTTTCCACTGAAGCCTCTTATAATACAGAATATCGCTGTTTGACCGTTACCTTTTGCCGCCGGGGTAGTTTATCGTACCATTAATACATAAATATCGGGCTGTGTATACTTTTTAACTTATGCGTTTTCAAACAAAACTGTTATTGCTGACAATTTTTTGGGGTGTGGCGCTAATTGTCAATCTGGCTGCGCTTGGATACCTGGCGTACACCATCCCCACCGCCCTGAAGACTGCTGAACGGGTGAGCATCTCTCAGCAACGGGCCTCGTTGCAAATGCGGGCTGAACTGCGCGATGCGGAAGCGGCGCTTTATCGCTACCTGATGGAAGGTGAGCCTGGCTTTGGGCTTCAGTTTGAGTCCCATTTGCAAGGTTTTGAGACGCATCTTCTTGATTACGAAATGGTGGCGCAAACCGAAATTGAACGCGCATGGGTAGAGCAACTTCGACAAAATTACGGTTCGGCGCGGGAAGTTGGACGCGCGCTGATTACGTTGCGCGACCGGCAAAGCGCGGATATTCGTGAATTGGAAAAGGCGCAACACACCGCCAACACCTTGCTTTCCGGCCCCATTCTTGCCGACCACCCCCACGATGTCGCTTATCAGCAAGTGGTTAGCGAGATGCAATTTAATATGCAAGAGATGTTGTTGGCGGTAACATCCTATCTGAATGCCCCCCAATCCGAGGGCCGCAGCCGTTTTTCAGATGCGGCGGTTCGATATTATCAGGCTGAACAGCGCTACAGATTATTGGCATCAAGCGCCCAGGAGCGAGATTGGGAGCGTACACTAAACGGGTCATTCGCCAATGTTCAGGGTGTGGCTCTGCGTCTTATCAACGAGCGCGACCAACAGTTGGAAAAGTTTGCCAATTTTGCGGCCATCCTTTTTCATATGGGGCAGGAATTGCTGGTTGAAAATATTCAGCCGGCTACTGAACAAAATCTGAACCAGGCCTGGGCAAATTTACTGGGCACTGTTCGGTTTGTGATGTTGGCAAGTTTTTTTACCTCTGCGGTAGCATTTGTGCTGGCGGTCACGCTGACGACCCCGCTGGTACGGGAGATGAATACGGGGATTCGGGCATTGTTGACGGGGGCAGACCGGGTGGCGACAGGCAATCTGTCAGAGCCGGTGCCGGTGCCGGGCGGGTTTGAGTTGCGGCGTTTGGCAGAAACATTCAACACGATGATGCATGAACTTTCCTCGCGTGAACAGCGGTTAAAGCGGCGATTATCGGAATTGGAAGCCTTGCGAGAGGTCAGTTTGCAGTTGACCAGTACCCTGGACCCGGCAATCGTGTTCGAGACAATTGCCGGGGCCGCTCTGCGCCTGGTGAGCGCGGAGGAAGTACACATCTTTATGAGCGACACATCGCCCGCCACGCTGCGTTTTGTGGGGAGCGCCTGGCGAACAAAACCCGCCCCGCCTGCTCCCCGCCCCCCCCGCACCGATGGTCTGGTGATGCAGGTAGCGCTCGGTGGAGAAATTATGGTGGTTAATCACGCCCAAAAACACCCCTTGTTTGCCTCTGCCCAGGCTCAAGCCTGGGATATTCGCGCGGCGGCGGGGCTTCCGCTGACGGTAGGCGCCAAAGTGGTGGGGGTTTTGCAGGTTACCGTGCAGAACAGAGAGACGTTCAGCCATGAAGATTTGCAAATTTTGGGATTGCTGGCAGACCAGGCCGCTGTGACCATCGAAAATACCCGCCTTTATGGGGAAGTCGCTGAACGGGAAGCGCGGTTGCAAACCGTGTTGCAAAAACTGGCGCATGTACAAGAGGAAGAACGCCGGCTGGTGGGGCTGGATTTGCACGACGGGCTGACGCAGCTATTGATTAGCGCCAACATGCATTTGAACACCCTGGAAAGTATGGCAGACAAAATGGAACCCCAGGCTCAAACCGAGCTGGCAATTGGGCGCACCCGCCTGCAAGCGGCAATTGACGAGGCCCGGCGGGTCATCGCCGAACTGCGCCCTGCCGCGCTGGAAGACCTGGGGCTTATTGACGGCTTGCGTCAATATGCCGCCGCCATAAGCCAACATGAAAACTGGCAGCTTGAATTTATTACCGATTTGCCGGAAGGACTGACCATTCCCGCCGGGTTGGAAGTGGCCCTGTTCCGTATCGCCCAGGAGGCTTTGGCTAACGCCCGCAAGTATGCGCGCACCAGCCAAATAAAATTGCAGTTACAACTGGACGACAACCAGCTGGTTTTACAGGTGCAGGATTGGGGACAAGGTTTTACAAAAGGAGCGCTGTCACCCGAGAATACACGATTGGGCCTGCTGGGGATGCGGGAACGAACGGCAATGTTCAATGGCAAATTCAACATAGATACCAGCCCCGGCGCCGGAGTTTGTATCACCGTGCGTATTCCGCTGGAGCAACAAGGCAGTGTATAAAAATGGTTTTTAACGGGAAACAAATTTCCATTTTGATTGTAGATGACCATCCCATGGTGCGCGAAGGTATGCGTAGTATGTTGCAATCGCCTGAAATTGAGGTCATTGGCGAGGCATCCAGCGGCGCGGAGGCTATCCGACTGGTTGAGCGGCAACAACCGGACGTGATTTTAATGGACATTCGCATGCCCGATATGGATGGTATCGAAGCATTGCGAGCCATAAAAGAAGCCCGTCTCAACTCGCAGGTTATTATGGTAACTACCTATCAAAATACCACGTATTTGTTGCGCTCACTGGCGGCAGGCGCATCCGGCTTCGTCCTTAAAGATATTTCGCGGCAAAAATTACTGGAGACGATTCGCGCGGTGGCAGCAGGAATTTCGCGGGTGGACAGAACGTTTTTGCAGCGGGTGCTGCAAGATTTATCGCAACCGGAAAGCGGGCCGGCAAGCCGGGCCTCTGATTTGGTGGAGCCGTTAACCCCGCGAGAGATGGATGTTCTGCGTTTGTTGGTGGAAGGGCTGACGAATCAGGCAATTGCCCACACATTGGGTTTAAAAACCGGCACGGTTAAAGGGTACATGCAGACCATCTTCGAGAAACTCAACGCCACAGACCGCACCCAGGCTGCGGTTAAGGCCCTGCGCATGGGGCTGGTGCAATAACGGAGAAATAAACCGGCGGGCAAGCCCTGCCATCCCCCCGATGGACAGGGGTATGCCCCTGCCATATGGCAGTTTTGCGGCGCTTTATTTTTGCTATACTCAAGAGTATGAGCAAAAATACAACTTCACCCACACTTTCTGCACAAAAATCTGCTGTTTATTATCGGTTAATCAGAAACCTGCGGCGGGTTACATTATATGTGCTGATGATTCTGGCGGTCCTTTGGGCCACCCTGCCCCTGATTTGGGTTTTTATCTCTTCAATCAGGCCCGATGCTGAAACCTACGCCTTTCATCAAACATTCTTCCCCCAACACCCCACATTTGAAAACTATGCCACCCTGTTTCGAGTCACGCGCTTCGGCTTGTGGATGCGGAACAGCGCCATTTTGTCTACGGCAACAACGTTGATAGTGATAGCGCTTTCGGCGATGGCCGCTTATGCCATGAGCCGTTTTCGCTACCGCATCTTTGAGGTATTTGGGCGGATGACCTTGCTGGCCTATATGATGCCGCCCATCATTCTGGTGGTGCCCCTCTTCTTTATTCTCTTCAAACTTCATCTGACAAACTCAATGATCGGCTTGACGCTGGTTTACATCGGCACGCGCTTGCCGGTGGGGATATGGATGTTGCGTTCGTATTTTCAGGGTATCCCCAAAGAACTGGAGGATGCCGCCATGGTAGATGGCACCACCCGGTTTCAGGCGTTTTACAAGGTCATCCTGCCCCAGGCCATGCCCGGTATGATTGCAACCGGCATATTTGTGTTCAGCGTCACCTGGCAAGAATTTCTCTTTGCTTCCATTTTGATATTCAGCGCCACAAGAACAACCCTCAGCGCCGGTGTGGCAACCTTTCTTTCGGAAGACTGGATATATTCATGGGGCGTATTGATGGCGGCCGGGGTGATGATCAGTTTGCCCCTGGTGCTGTTCTACATTTTCCTGCAACGATACCTCATTGCGGGGTGGGGAGGAGGTGGACTCAAAGGCTGATTTAATTTTCGTTTCTCTTTTCTTTGTCGCCGTATCCTGTTTTACTTTTATTTCACAAGGAGGTTGAATTAAATGAAACGTTTGCTTGCATTTTTGATGCTACTCACGTTATTGCTTGTCCTTGCCGCGTGTGCCCCATCGAACAGCGGTGATGTGGTTGAAAAAGTTGTGACGAAGGAGGTGGTCAAAGAGGTAGTGAAGGAAGTCGTCGTTACCCCCACGCCCGGCCCGGAAACCGGCCCGCGCACCCTCACCTTTTTTACCACCGAAGCCGACCCACCCCAGCTTGATATTCTGTCTGAAATTATCGATGAATACCACAAAGACCATCCCGATGTTTACATTGATGTTGTAACCGGCACGCCTGCCACTCGCGGCGAACGCATTACCACCCTGCTGGCCGCCGGCGCAGACGCCGGCATCTTTGAAATCGAAGCCTCTTTCTCCCGGGACTGGGCGGAAGCGGGCTATCTGCTGCCGCTGGATGACGTTTTTGCAGCCATCGGTGGAACCGATGAATACGTGCCGGGCAGCTACTACCAGCTTGAGGACACGGTTTACGCCCTGCCGTATGCCACCAGCGTTTATGGCCTGTGGTACCGGAAGGACCTGTTTGCTGAAGCCGGCTTGCAGCCCCCCACCAATTATGATGAACTGTTGGCGGCGGCGCAGGCCCTGACCGACCCCTCACAGGGCATTTACGGTATTTCCATCCCCGGCTCCACCAACGCTTCGGTCAACTTCTTCTCAACCTTCCTCTGGCAGCAATGTCTGGATTATTACACCCCCCAGGGCGACCTGACATTTGACCAGCCGGCAGCGCTTGACGCCATCAAAAAATGGGTGGCGCTGACCCGGTACGCCCCGCCCGGCTTCGAAAATTACAGTTGGGGCGACCAAATCACGGCGTTTATAACCGGAAAGGCCGCCATGAGCGTATATGCCGGCCGCCTTGGGGTTCGCATGCCCGACCAGGCCCCGCAACTGGAAGATAAAGCGGATATTGTGCGGTTGCCGTGGGCTACAAAAGCCGATAGTCCTTACGTCACCTACGGCTCATGGAGCCGCATCGCCATCTCGGCGAACACGAAATATCCCGAAACCGCCAAAGATTTCCTGCAATTTGTCTTAAGCGGTGACCGGCTGGCCCGTTACGATGCCACGGTCATCGGCCACATGGTTCCACCGACCAAATCTGTGGCGAAGATGCTGGAAAACTGGGATAGCGATTACGCCAGACAACATTCCGACTGGCTGGCATTCTTCAACGAAAACGCGGCCTACACCAATCACCCCGCCAACAATATGGGTTCGATTGAGGGCTGTGAATTTAACAAAAAAGATTACGGCCCGCCGTGGGGCGGCCCCATCTTCTCCAAAGGGGGCATTATCGATTTGATGTTCCAGCAAATTTACGTGGGCGGCACAGACCCGGAAACCGCATGGCAAGATGCTGTTGCCCAAATGAAGGACGTGCAGGACGAATGGCTCGCCGCGCACCCCGATTGGCAGCCACCCACTTATTAATTCTCTGCGTTTCAGGGCGGGGCAGACAATTGCTGCTGTCGCTTCGCCGCACTGCAAGGGCAAGATGAATTTGGACTTGCCCTTGCAGTATCAATAATTTAACTGATGTAAACAGGTATAAAACAAAAATCTACACGTTGGAGATACTATGACTACCACCACTCGCCGTTTGTGGTCTTTCATTAAAGCGCGTTGGTCTCAAAACGGGTCAGGCCGAATGGCTCGCAATGATTACCGTTTAGCCATTATGATGATTTCACCGGCCATCTTGCTGGTTTTGGTGTTTGCCATGTTGCCGATGCTGCAAGGACTCTATGCCAGCTTTTTTCAGGTAGAATCTGCCACCCTCAAAATGACCTTCAACGGGCTGGACAACTACGTGTGGCTGCTGACCAAACCGTTGTTTTGGCAATCGTTCTGGCGGTCGATACTGTGGGTGGTGGGTACAACGGTATTTCAGTTTGTGTTGGGGATAGGCATTGCGCTCTTGCTGCATCAGGAATTGAAAGGACGTAACATTGCCCGGGGGATGGTCCTTTTCCCTTATTTAATTCCGGCGATTGTACTCTCGCTAACGTGGCGGTTTATCCTTGACCCTACCATGGGAATCTTCAACCGCATGTTGATGGACTTCGGACTCGTTTCCCGGCCGGTCGCTTTTCTGTCGAAACCGCACACGGCGCTTCTTTTTGTCATTGCAGCCGGTATCTGGAAGTATACGCCCTTTGTGGTGATGATGATACTGGCCCGGTTGCAGGTTATCCCCCTGGAGCTGGAAGAAGCAGCAAAGTTGGATGGCGCAAGCTCCTGGCAATTGTTCCGCTATATCACGTGGCCCTGGTTGCTGCCGGTTGTCATCGTCACCTTGCTCTTGCGAACCATCTGGACGTTTCGCCAATTTGACATTGTTTACCTGTTTTCGTTTGGCGGCCCCTTGTTCGGTACAACAACATTACCGGTGCTGGTGCGCTATTTGGCATTTGACGCGCAACAAATCGGCCCGGCAGCGGCCACGGCGACGGCTATGCTGGTTATGCTGCTGCTGATGTCGTGGGGGTATTTTGTTTTATATAATCGCGCCGAAGAAAATTTATCGTAATTGAACCTTGCCGCGATGGAATGTAGTGGTTTGTAACCGGCACACAAGCAGAGTATAATGCAAATATTATGCGTAGCGGCACGCTTTCCCTCCGATTCCTGATATTGTTTGGAATCGCTGTGTGGCTGGGGAGTATCTTGTTAACGGGGTGCAGTGGAGGCAATTCCAGTTCCGCAGAAACCACCTTGTTGCCGGAACCATCACCTTCCATACCAGGCGGTCCCATTGTTATTCCCTTTTTTACAACTGAAGCCGACCCAAACCAGCTTGCTGTGTTAAAATCGCTGGTTACTGAATACCAGAGCTTGCACCCCAATGTTGAAATCGACATCATCCTCGCCTCACCCGCGTCACGGGGGCGCAGGCTGTTGACAGCCCTGGCTTCGGGCGCGGATTTGGGGATATTTGAAATTGAACCGACTTTGATGACCGATTGGGTAGATGCCGGTTACCTGCTTCCGCTGGATGATTTGGTGGCAGCCATCGGGCCGGATGATTATGTGGACGGGAGTCTCTTCAAATATCGTGACCATATCTACGCCGTTCCGTATGCTATCAGCGTATATGGTTTGTGGGTGCGCTCAGACCTTTTGGCGAAGGCGGGGTTGCCGGTGCCTGCCACCTACGACGATGTGTTACTGGCGGCAAAAACACTGACGCATGATGACACCTACGGCATTGTCTTGCCCGGCGGGCAGAACATCGCTACCGTCAACTATTTTTCTTCGTTTTTATGGCAAAACGGGGGAGATTATTTTACGTGTGAGGGCGATGTTGCGTTCAATCAGCCTGAAGCGTTGAAAGCCGTGCAGAAATGGGCGAAATTATCCCAATATGCCCCGCGAGATATTACCGTTTGGGGGTATAAAGAGCAAATTGACGCTTTTTTACAGGGTCGGGTGGCAATGGCAATGTATGCCGGACGGCTGGGGGTGACAATGGCAGAACAAGCCCCGGAAATGCTCAACCAGACCGCGCTTGTTTTCCCCCCCTGGGGCGATAAAAAAGTGACCCTCGGTGTGTGGAGCCGGTTTGCCATTGCCGCCGGTACTCGCCACCAGGCCGAAGCGCGCGATTTTTTGCGATGGTTGGTAAGCGGTGACCGTTTGCTGCGCTATGATATGACCGTTCCCGGACATATGATTCCGCCGTTGCGCTCTGTGCAGCAGATGGCTTTGCAAGATACATCACCCTACGTAAAGCAGCACACCCGCTGGCTGCAAAATTTTCAGGACTGGGTTCCTTATACCAACCATCCTGCCATGAACATGGGGTCAATGCGTAACGGCGTATTTGTCCGCTCGAACACTCCGCCCCCGTGGAGTGATGACGTGTTCTCCGCATCCGGTATCATTGGCACAATGCTGCAAGAAATCACTATGAATGGCAAGACGCCGGAAGACGCCTGGCAGCATGCCGTCACCCAATTGCAACAAACGGTATCCAACTGGAAAACGCATCACCCCGCCTGGCAACCTGCCGTGTGCTACTGAGGTGGAAACGCCCGGTTTGGGCGTCTCTGTCATTATGATGATACCATCAGGACTTACGCAGTTGCGGTAAATCACGGTGTTTTACCCCCTCCCCGCTTCGCGTCCCCCGCTGTCGGGGGAGGAGCTAATTCCCCCCGCTTGAGGGCGCGAAGCGGTTTCTTCATCAGGGACTGAGGG
>JAJRUC010000528.1 GCA_024278015.1 Chloroflexota bacterium | reverse complement strand
GAGTACACAATCATTGTAGTCACGCTTGGTATATCCGTCAATTTCATACAGGGTTATAATATTTCTCTAACAAATTTCATATGATATTCCTTTTAAAAACCAGGACTTTATCGGTACAATAGCCGTATGTGTGATGGATGGGCTTATAGTGGGAGTAAATTTTGGATACAGAAAACTTAATGGCGCGAAACGGACGGACAAATGACTCCGCGTTGGTGACGGTTATTGAGCCGTCCAAAGGATGGGTTCCGTTAAAATTAGGCGAGTTGTGGGCCTATCGGGAATTACTTTACTTTTTTGTCTGGCGCGATATAAAAATCCGGTACAAGCAAACCATTTTGGGAGCGGCCTGGGCCATCATCCAGCCGGTTTTTACAATGGTTATCTTCAGCCTGTTCTTTGGACGGCTGGCGAAAATCCCCTCCGATGGCGTGCCGTACCCCATTTTCAGCTATGCGGCCCTGGTGCCGTGGACGTTTTTTGCCAATGCCTTAACCCAGGCCTCGAACAGTTTGGTGACCAATGCCAATATGGTCAAAAAAATATATTTTCCCCGTTTGGCCGTGCCGGTGGCTACCGTTTTTGCCGGGGTGGTAGATTTCGCGCTGGCCTTTGTGGTTTTGTTGGGTATGATGCTGTTTTACGGCTTTGCCCCAACCCTGAATGTTGTTTGGCTGCCCCTGTTTTTGCTGTTGGCGCTGGTCACATCGTTGGGGGTGGGGCTGTGGCTTTCGGCTATGAACGTGCAATTCAGAGATGTGCGCTACGTGGTTCCCTTTTTGGCCCAGGCGTGGCTGTTTGCCACCCCCATCGCCTACCCCAGCAGCCTGCTTTCTGAACCGTGGCGCACCCTTTACGGCCTCAACCCGATGGTCGGGGTGGTAGAAGGCTTTCGGTGGGCGCTGTTGGGCACAGACACTGCGCCCGGCCCGATTATCATTGTCTCTTCGGTGGCGGCCCTGGGGTTGCTCATCAGCGGGGCCTATTATTTCCGGCGTATGGACAAAACATTCGCCGATGTGGCATAGGAGCGCATAATATGGGAGACATTGCCATTCAGGTGCAGGGATTGGGCAAGGAATATCATATTGGCGGCCCGCAAAAAAATTACGACCGTTTGGGTGAACAAGTTGTAGAAGCGGTCAAGGCCCCCTTTCGGCGGGCCAAAAACCTGTTGCGAGGCCAGGCTACCGGCGCTGCCGAATTGAACGAATCGTTTTGGGCGTTAAAGGATACGTCCTTCAAGATTAATCATGGCGAAGTGGTGGGCATTATTGGCCGCAACGGCGCGGGTAAAAGCACCTTGCTCAAAATCCTTTCCCGCATCACAGACCCCACCGAGGGCCGGGCCGTAATTTACGGCCGGGTCGGTTCGCTGCTGGAGGTGGGCACCGGCTTCCACCCGGAACTGACCGGGCGAGAGAATATCTTCCTGAACGGCGCCATTTTGGGCATGCGCCGCCACGAAATCACCCGCAAATTTGATGAGATTGTAGCTTTCGCCGACATCGGTCCGTTTATTGATACCCCGGTCAAACATTATTCCAGCGGTATGTACGTGCGTCTGGCCTTTTCTGTGGCCGCTCATCTTGAAACGGAGATTTTGCTGATAGATGAAGTGCTGGCCGTGGGCGATGTGGCCTTCCAGCGGAAATGTCTGGGCAAAATGGATAACGTGGCCCGGCAGGGGCGCACTGTTTTGTTTGTGAGCCACAATATGGGGTTGATGCAAACCCTGTGCCGGCGCGGTATTTTTTTGCAAAACGGCCGCCTTGTGATTGACGATACCATCAACCAGGCGGTGGATGCCTACCTGAGAACGCTGGAACATTTGGAAACGCAAAACCTGGCCGAGCGCACTGACCGGCAAGGGGTCGGGCAGGTGAAACTGGTGGCCGTGGAAGTTAATAATGGAGACACGTCGGGGGCTTCTGTTTTGAAAACGGGCGCGTCCGCCCGATTTGTGTTCCGGCTGAACGGCACAATGAGCAATATGGCCTGCATGTTTGTTATTTATGACCAGCTTGGGCACGCTATTGCCAATTTCAAAAGCGATGTCCCGGCCCCGGACGACACCATCAACCCGGAAATGGGGGCAACCTATGTGTGCGAATTAGATGAATTGATGCTGTTGCCGGGCCGGTATCGTATTAATGTGTTGGTGCAGGGGGGCGGCGAATGGCAAGACCGTGTGGAGGCCGCCGCTATATTCAATGTAGAGCGGGGACATTTGCAAGGGCGTCCGGTTACGCCCGCCCAAAAGAACACCATTAGCGCATGCATGCCGCATCGCTGGATAAAGCCGGTCTAGTATCGGATAGCGGGAAAGGTTGGACTTTTATTGATGATACCCCAAATATTTGTCGGCGGCACGGGCCGCAGCGGTACATGGTTGCTTTACAATATCCTGGGCCGGCACGAAGACATTCACACCTTTCCGGGTGAAACGCGCTTTTTAATTGACCCCGGCGGCCTGATACATTTGATTGACGCTCTAACCACCCATTATTCGCCCACAGTGGCCCGCGAGGCCATCTATCGCTTTGAAAGGCTGATGCGGGTTTACCTGGCTACGCCGGGCCGCAGTCCCTATGCTGCCCTCGATTTACCCGGCTGGCTGGGTGAAGATTATTACTGGCAACGTCTGGAACATTTTGTCGACAGAATTATTGCCGTAAAGTACAAAGGCTTTGCCTGGCACATTGAGCAGCGAAATGAAGGGCGACTGGTGAACTGGGCCAAGGAAATCAGAGATGTCAAACGACGCTGGCGCGGAGAACTTGAGCCGCGCGTTTCCGTCTCTCGCAATATAATCTACGAAGGTATGTACTTTTCCAACCGTACCGAGTTGGTTGGTATGGCCGCCAGTTTTGTGAACGACCTGTTTTTGCACGCTACCTATCAGGCCAACAAAAAACTGTGGGCCGAAAAAACCCCCCAACACTTGCTGTATTTGCCGTTTATCCGGGAGCTATTCCCCAGAGCCTTGTTCATCCACATTAAACGCGACCCGCGCGGCGTGGCCTATTCCCTCTTTCGCCAACGTTGGGCGCCCAATACGTTGGCGGACGCAACATTGTTGCTGAAAAATACATGTCAACGCTGGCTTGATGTGAAATCGACCCTTGTTTTAAGCCCTGACCAGTATTTGGAGCTTAAACTGGAAGACTTGGCGACTAATCCCCAAGCAATTTTGCAGCAGGTCGCCACATTCTGCCAAATAGAGAATTATTTTGAAGGTATATCGGAAGTTTCCGTGGACCGGGTGAACTACTGGCGAAATGAGATGAGCAAACAAGACCTTCAGCAGACGAATGATATTCTGGGGCCGATTGTTGAACAGATGGGGTATTCGTAAACCTCCAGGACTTACGCAGTCAAGGTGAAAAAATCACGAATTACACCAATGTTCGAATATCACAAATAAAAAAATTGGCGAAATTCGTTTATTTGTGTCATTCGTGATAAAAATTATCCGGTTTCATTTTTCAATTGCGTAAGCCCTAACCTCGTAAGTTACCTTACCGGCCTCGTTCCTTACCAGACAGAAAGGATTTGAACTAGTTAATGCCAAAAAAAACGTTGTTGGTTGGCTTTGATGCCGCTTGCTGGGAATACATAAACCCGCTTCTGGAACAAGGCCAGCTTCCTGCCGTAAAGCAATTGGTAGATAGCGGTGCGTCCGGCGTACTGCTATCGACGATGCCCGCGCTCACGCCCGTGGCCTGGAGCTCCATCATCACCGGCAAAAACCCGGGTAAGCATGGCATTTTTGATATGACGTGGCTAAAGCCCAATACCTACAATTTTATTCCGGCTAATCGGCAACTGCGCCGGGGAAAGCCCTTTTGGCAGTACCTTAATCAATATGGCGTGCGTGTAGGGCTGGTCAATATCCCATTCACCTATCCCCCCCAGCCGATGGACGGCTTTTGGGTGGCCGGGTTTGGGACGCCCAACACGGTTTCAAACGCAGCCAGCCCGCCCGACGTGCTGACTTGGCTCAAAACCACCTTCCCAAACTTTGAACCGGTGGTTGAGCCGGATATTCTCAAATACGCTCCTCCGGCAGACATCTTTCAGGCCGAAAGGACGCATCAAGCCACGTTTACAGATGTGGTGAGCCAATTGGTGGCTCGTCAACCGGTTGATGTGTTGGTCATTAATTTGATGCTGCTGGACCACGCCAATCACAAAATGCCGGATATGTCGATGGTAGAACAGGCCATCCGAGACACCGATGCCGATATTGGGCAATTGATGGCCGCCTTTCAACCCGATAATGTGATGCTCATCTCCGACCACGGCTCTCGGCGGGTGAAGGGTGACTTTTTGTTGCACGTTTGGCTGAGGGACCACGGCTACACCACCCAATTTACCCGCTCTGCCGAAGACCGGCGGGCCGTTTTGAACTGGATTATTCGGCAGTGGCTGCACCACAAGGGGCTGGACGGCCTGCCAGAAAAAGTGATTCGGGGGGTGCTGAGGCGCATTGTGCCGTATCTGCCCATAGCCCCAAGCAAAAAATTTTGGCAGGCCGTTGAACAGGCAATTCCCTTTGCCCGCGAGCAACTGGCTTTGAGCAGCAACCTCGATTTTAGCCGGTCAAAGGCTTATCTTGGCGGGGCGTATTCGGCGGTTATTTATCTGAATGTGGCTGGCCGCCAGCCGACGGGCGTCATTCCTCCTGAAGACAAAACAGCGGTTATCAACAATCTGGTGGCGCACTTAAAAACAATTCAAGACCCGGATACCGGTCAGCCACTCTTTAACCACGTGTATCCCGCCTCAAAGGTATTTGCCGGTGGAGCTACGGCCAACGCGCCCGATATTGTGATTGACGCTTACAACGCCGATTGGAATACTTTGGGGGTGTATCGTCGGGATATTGTGGCTGAACGGGTGCGCAACCGCTACTTTGCCGAAAATTACAAAGATTTCGGGCATCATCGCCGGGATGGGTTGTTTGTGTTTTCCGGCGACGATTTTGACCACAGCGCCGAAACCGTGGCCGGGCATGTGATGGATGTGCCCGCCACCCTGCTACATCTGTACGGTGTCCCCATTCCAGAAGACTTTGACGGGCGGGTGCTGGCTGAGGCGATAACCCCGGACTATATGCGCCGCCATCCGGTTCAATTCCAGCCGGGTGATGAAGCCGAGCCGGAAAGTCTCGGTGCGGATTTGTATTCTGACGATGAAACCGAGAATCTGATGGCGCATTTACGAGCTTTGGGGTATGTGGATTAGGAGGTTGGCTTGAAAATTGCCTACGTGATGCAAAACACCGGTGTCGATTTAACCAGCGATGCCGGCCCGGCCAGCTTGGTAAAAAGCACATTCCAGTGCCTGCTAAACGACGGGCATTCCGTGGGCGTGCTGGCTCTGGATGGGCTATCGGTGAAGCTGATGGAAGATGCCGCCCGTCTGGAGCGGCACACACTCGCCCCGCTGGGCTTTGCCGGAAACAGAGCCTTTATGCTGTTTGAGCGGGCCGTGCGCCGGTTTCAGCAGATGGTTAAATTGCCGTACATAGCCTGGTTCGACACCTCGCGGTTTTATCAGGCATGTTTGCGCATTTTGCCACAGTATCAGGTGTGCCACGAGTATCACGGCCTGTTTTGCCTGGGCGCGGCCTTGGCGTGCAAGCGAGGGAATATCCCCTACATAATTACCGTTGATGCCGACCTGCTGCTTGAACTTGAGGTGGTGGGGCGGCCCTTACGCGGGTTGCATGCTCGTGTGGCAGAGTGGGAGGAAAAACTGGCGTATCGCATGGCCGAGAAAATCCTGTGCGTTTCAGAAGCCGCAAAACGCCGGTTGGTGTCGCATTGGCAGGTTCCTCCGGAAAAATGTGTTGTGCTGCCCAATGCTGTCGATGTCAGCCGATTTTCTGGCCCGTTTGACAAAGGCCATATTCGGGCCGAATGGCAGTTGGGCAATGCGCCGGTGGTTGGCTTTGTGGGTAGTTTTCAGCCTTGGCATGGCCTGGATTTTCTTTTAGAGAGTTTCGCCTGCTGTTTGCCACAGGTTCCGCAGGCCAAACTCTTGCTGGTGGGCGATGGCCCCATCCGCTCCGATATTGAAGCCCAGGTGGCGGCGATGGGCTTGTCTGATTCCGTGGTGATGGCCGGCTTTGTGGCTCAGGATTGCGTGCCGGAACTATTGGCCGTGATGGACGTGGCCGTCATTCCGTACCCCCGGTTGCCGCAAGAATTGTGGTTTTCTCCTTTAAAGCTGTACGAATACATGGCTGCCGGAAAAGCGATTGTTGCTTCGGCAGACGGGCAAATTGCAACTGTCTTAAAACACCGGCACACCGGCCGGCTGGTCGAGCCGGGGGATGTGCCGGGCCTGACCAACGCCATCGTGGCTTTGCTCAAAGACCCGGCAGAGCGTCATCGCCTGGGAACCGCCGCCCAACAGCAGGCCACCACCCACCACTCGATGGCGCATTATGCCCGGCAATTGACCGAGGTGTATCAAAGTGTGTTGAGGCCATCACCATGATACGGAAGCATGTGTTGTCGGCTTTGGTTGCGGTCATCATCGGTTTGCTGTTGGGGACAAGTCACTTGCAGGCTCAAGAAAAAAATGGCTGGTCGGCACCCTACCGCCTTTCAACCGAAGGCATAACGGCCAGTGAAGCGTTTATGCTGGCCGACCCATACGGCGTAGTACACGCTTTTTGGACGGAATCAGGTTACGATGATGGTCGGACGGTCATTATGTACGCCCGTTTCGACGGCCAGACCTGGAGCCGGCCGCTGGATGTAGCCGTCAGCCGCCGGGGAGAGTCCATCGGCTTTCTGTCACCGGCCATCGACCGGTGGGGGACGCTGCATTTAATCTGGACAGGGGGCAGTACCGGCCCCGTCTACTACGCTTCGGTCCCGTCCACCGAGGCCGCTTCGGCCAAAAACTGGAGTTTGCCCCGGCAAATTGCCGCCCCGGCATTTTGGGTGCGGCTGGTCGTCGATTCGCAGGACAGGTTGCACATCGTTTACTCGAATTTTAGTGAAACAGATCCGGGTATTTACTACATTCGCTCCGAAAACGGGGGCCGCACCTGGACAGATCCCTTTTGGCTGGACCCCGATATTCCAGCCGGTCAACTCCCCTTTTGGGTGCAGTTTGATATTGATGCAAATGATGGGCTTCATGTGGTGTGGAATTACCTGGCCCTTGATGCCGCCGGAAAAGCGGTGCGGTACATCAATTCGCTGGATGGCGGCCAAACTTGGCAACTCCCCTTTACCATCGATGAACCGGACGAAAGCCCCAACGAATTGCGAATGGCCCATCCGGGTATGCTGGTCAATGGCGAATCGGTGTTTGTGATTTGGGGCGGCGACGAACAGTTGCACCGCGAATTCCGGTATTCTACCAACGAGGGCCAAAGTTGGAGCGTGACGCTGCGCATGTTTGGTAATCTGGTAGGGCAGGCGGCGGGCGGCGGGTTGGCCATGGATTCGCTGGGGCGGCTGCATTATGCCACCCAGGTTCGCTGGCCCAAGGCAATTTGGCATGCGGTGTGGCAAAATAGCACGTGGTCAACGCCGGAAATGGTCTATTACATTTCTGGCTTTGACAAAGACCCGGTTGAAAAACAGCGCATCCATGCTCACAATGTGCGCCTGGTGGTACGGGGCGGCAACCAATTGGTCATGACCTTCACCAACTCGCCGGGTGATGAGCAACCCCTGACCTTGTACGCTGTCCACAAAACGCTTGATGATGCCCCGCCCATTGATCCAATACCTGCACCCGCACCACCCACGCCCGTCCCAACGGCAGCCCCTGCGGCAGACGAGACCCCCGCTCTGGCAGCGATTGCCCCCAAACCGGCGGCCACGCCTTTTTCTGCCCCCGGCTTGGCCGAAAACCAGCCGTCGCTGTCGAATAATTTTACCTCGCCCACCACGGCTATCTTTTTGGGCGTGTTGCCGGTGGTCTTGCTGGTGGCCGGTGTGATTGCATTTCAAATGGCTCGACGTCATTAATCGAGGACGCATGCGAATTTTATTGATTTCCAACTATTACCCGCCGCTGGAAATTGGCGGCTGGGAACAACTGGCCCGCGATGTGGCCGATGCGCTATCGGCGCGAGGGCATACCACCACCGCGCTGACCAGCCGCCACCGCGCGGCTGAAGCGCCCGACGAACCGCAGGTGTGCCGCGCGCTTCATTTGGAAAGCCTGGATCACGTGCATTACCACCCCTCGTATTTGCTAAGCCGCCGCCGCCACGAGGCAGAAAACATCCGCATAATGACTGACACCGTGCGCCGGTTTCAGCCCGATGTCATCTTCATCAATGGTATGTGGAATTTGCCCGTGTCGGTGGCCCAAACCGCCGAAACCCTGTTGCCGCATCGAGTGGTGTATTATATTGCCAGCTACTGGCCCCTTGAAGCCGACGCCCATTCCGCCTATTGGCGCGAGGGCGGCCCGGTCAAACGGCTGCTGGGCCAGGTGATGACCCGCACGCTGGCCCGGCCCGTCCGCCGCGATGCCCCGGCCTTTGAACACGTTCTGTGCGTGAGTGAATTTATGCGCCGCCAACTGATTGACGGGGGAGCCGTTTCTCCCGAAAACAGCCGGGTGGTCTTCAACGGCATTAATCCCGACCTGTTCACGCCGTCCGCCGATGCCTCCTCCGACACCCTGCGCCTGCTGTACGCCGGGCGGCTGGCCCCGGCCAAAGGGGTGCATACCGCCATCGAAGCGCTGGCCCTGCTTCCCCCCGAACACCGGGCGCGGGTGACGCTCTCTATTGTGGGCAGCGGCGCGGCGGCGTACACCGCCCGGCTGGAAGCCCTGCGGCAAGCGCTGGGGGTGGCAGATGCGGTGACGTTGCGGGGGCAGGTCCCCCGTGAAGAAATGCCGTCCATTCTGGCGGCGCACGATGTGCTGCTCCTCCTTTCGATTTGGGAAGAGCCGCTGGCCCGTATGACGCAGGAAGCAATGGCGGCCGGCCTGACGGTCATCGGCACGCCCACGGGGGGCACGCCCGAAATTTTGGCCGATGGCGAAAACGGCTTGTGGGTTCAGCCGGACAATCCGGCCCAACTGGCCGAGCGGGTCACATTTCTGCTGGACAATCCGTCGGCGCGGGAGAAATTCGCCGTGGCCGCCCGCCGCACCGTGCTGAAAAAATTCACCTTCCACCGCATGGTGGATGAAATTGAAACGTACTTCACGGCGATACAATCTGCCGGCGCTGAAAAATTGTCAACGGGAGCAACACAGTGACCAAACCGAATGTCCTTTTTCTAACTATCGACACCCTGCGCGCCGACAGGCTGGGTTGCTATGGTCACACCCCGTCTGTTACGCCCAACCTGGACCGGCTGGCCGCGCAAGCTGTGCGTTTTGAGCAGGCCATCACCGGCGGAAGCTGGACGCAGGCCGCCTTTCCGGTGATTTTAACTTCAAGCTACGCTTCAATGTACGGCGGTTGTTTAGGCCCACTCTCTGCCGGACGGCCTTCGCCCATCAAGGCGTTGGCCCAGGCCGGTTATTCGACCGCCGGTTTCTCGACCACCCCGCTACTGAGCCGGGCTTATGGCTATCAACGGGGCTTCGCTCACTTTGTCGATTTGGACCCGGCTGAAAAAGACCCGGCCCTGCGCCACGTAAAAGGCGGCCAGCGATTACTGCGCCATCCCCTGACCCATTATTTGGCCGGCGCGTTGGGCCTGCGCCTGCGGCCTGCCCAAACCTACGTTTCCGCCGAAAAACTGACCGGCACCGTGTGCCATTGGCTTGATGGGGTTGACGGTCCCTTCTTTGTTTGGGCGCATTATATGGATGTCCACTGGCCGTATCATCGGGAAGAAACGTTGACCAAGCCGCGCGATATTGCCTGCGCCTGGCAAGACCTGACCCACATGCACGCCGCCAATTGGGAAGGGGCCGCCGTTTCCGATGCCCGGCGCGACCATTACATCGACCTGTATGAGCAAGCCCTGGCCTACACCGACGCCCAGATTGGGCGGCTGCTTGACCGTCTGGCCGAAAAGCAGCTATGGGATAACACCATTGTGGTTGTGCTGGCCGACCACGGCGAAGAGTTTATGGAGCATGGCCGCTGGGGACATTGGGAAAATAATCTGTACGATGAAATTTTGCGCGTCCCCTTGCTCATACGCCTGCCGAATGTTGAGCCGCAAACCGTTGCCCGGCAGGTGCGTACCGTCGACGTAATGCCCACCCTGCTGGACGTGGCCGGCTGTTCGGCGCCGGAGGGGGTGGAAGGCCAGAGCCTGCGCCCGTTGTGGGCCGGCGGCGATGGCTACAACCAAACAACGGTCATCAGCGAGATGTGGCGCGATGAGTGGCACATTATCAGCCTGCGTACCGGAACCTTCAAATTTTTGTGGGATAGTCAACAGCCGGATTCGCCCCAGCTTTTTAATTTGAAGGATGACCCCGCTGAGCGGCACAATATCGTCGAGCGGCACCCGCAATTGGTGCGGGAATTTAAGCGGCAAATTGAAGCCCACGTACAGCGGGGGGCGCAAACCCGGCACCTGGGCACCTCTGATGAGCCGGATTTGGATGACGAAATTGTGAACCGGTTGCGCGATTTGGGGTATATTGAATAAAGTAAGGCGGAGAACGATGGTTGACACAATGCGCGTTCTGTTTATAACCAACTACTATCCCCCGGCGGGGGGCGGTTATGCCCAATTAGCGCAAGAAATTGCGATGGGCCTGGCCGAACACGGCCATGAGGTTCAGGTTTTAGCCAGCCACTACGGCCACGGAGACACAGACGGGCGCGTCCGTGTCTGGCGCAACTTGCACATTGACCCCGATTGGGAGTTGCCGCAGAGTGCGCCGGTTCAGTTTTTTGCGGGCCGTCGCCGCCGGGAGCAGGCTGATATTGCCCGCATGCGCCAACTGGTGGCCGATTTTCGACCCCAAGTTATTGTCATATGGCACGCCATTGGCTTGTCTCGTGCGCTGCTGGCTCAGGCAGAGGCGTTGCCCAATGTGGCCTGCGCCTATTATCTGGCCGGATACTGGCCCACCCTCACCGATGAATACCTGCGATACTGGAACGCTCCGGCGGATAATCTGCTTAAGGGCCTGCCCAAACGGTTGTTGGCTCCGTTGGCCCGCGCCATTCTATCCGCCGAAGGCAAACCTGTTCCGTTGCGGCTGGACCACGTCATGTGCGTCAGTGCCGCCGTCCGGGACATCCTTCGACGTGACGGCGTGCCCCTGCCCCACGCCGAGGTGGTTCATAATGGCGTCAAGCTGGCCGATTTCCCTGTCGTGCGCCGCAACGGGCCGGGCCATCCGCTAAAATTGTTGTACGGCGGTCAAATTGACCGGCACAAAGGTGTCCATACCGCCATAGAGGCCGTGCATAAGCTGCTGCATCGCCATCAAAAAGAGGTGTCCCTTACCTTGGCCGGATACGGCCCCCCGGCCTATCAGGACGAGCTGCGCGATTTGGCGACAAAACTCGATGTTGCCGACCACGTGCAATTTGCCGGTCTCATCCCCCGAAACGAGATGACCGGCTTTATGCAAACTTTCGATATTTTGCTCTTTCCCTCCATTTACGATGAACCATTGGCCCGGATGATGCAAGAGGGCATGGCGTGCGGTCTGGCCGTGGTGGGCACAACCACCGGCGGCAGTGGCGAGCTACTGAGACACAACGTCAACGGACTGGCTTTTGCTCCGGGTGATGGACAGGATATGGTCCGGCAGGTAGTGCGTTTGCTTGATGAACCGGGCCTGTACCAGCGCCTGACAACCGCCGCCCGCGCCACCATCGAGGAACAATTCACCATCCGGCACACCATCGATGGGGTAGAGCGATTTCTGGTCGGGATTGTGGCCGGGCAGACTATTGAGCCGGCGTAACCGGGCGGATGGTTGAAGAGACGATGATTAGTGTAATCATTCCCACCTACAATCGGATTGACTCCCTGCGGCAGGTTTTGCAGGCGCTGGTGGCGCAAACCCTGCCCGATTTTGAGGTGATTGTGGTGGATGACGGCTCAACCGATGCCACCCTTGCGCCGGCAGAGGCGGCGGCCTGCCCGTTTGAGCTGACCTGCTTGCGGCAGGAAAATCAGGGGGCTACGGCGGCCAGAAATTTTGGGGCGCAGCGCAGCCGGGGCGATTTGCTGGTTTTTATGGATGACGACATCGAACTGCTGCCCCATACCCTGGCTACCCTGGCCGCGCGCCACGCTGCGCACCCCCACGCCATTGTGGTGGGAACCCTGCTTCCCCCGGTGGAGCATCGGGGCGCGGGGGCTGCTCTGCACTCCATCAAAAGCGGGGGCGATGCGGCTATCCCCTTTACCGAATGTTTTACCGGCCTGCTATCGGTGCGGCGGGACGATTTTTTCGCCCTGGATATGTTTCAGGACCCGACCGGCGGTTGGCCCAATTGGGATGATGTCGATTTTGGCTATCGGGCAGTTAAGGCCGGGTTTGCGTTGTTGCGCAGCGAACAGGCGCAAGCCATTCATCACGATGCGGCGGCTCTGAATTTGCAGAACGCTTCCCGGCGATGGTACCGGGCCGGCCAATCGGCGGTGCGGCTGTTGCAAAAATATCCGGAAATCCGGCCTCACCTGCCCATGTTCTTCGATAAAACACCCATCGAGTGGGGGCAGGATGCGCCCGGTTTGGTGCTGAAAAAGTTGTTGCGGCGCGTGGCGGTCACATCGGTGGTGATGATGTCGCTGGAGTTCGTTGTGTCGGTGGTGGAAGCGGTGGCCCCCAACAGCCGGGCGCTGCAAAAGCTGTACATTTGGGTGAACGGCGGCTACATGTATCGCGGTTTTCGGGCCGGTCTGGAAGCGTATGGGCCGCTGCCCGCTTCGGATAGAGCGCGGCAAAATAACCTGCAGGATTTGGAATGATTGGCACAAGGAATTGGCTCATCGAACATAGAGATGTGTGGCTGCGGCCCACAGCGATAGCCGCAGTCATCCTGTTCAGCATTACGCTGGCGGCTGCCGGCTCAAAAACGGTGTGGCTGGCCGTGGCCGCGTTGCCGGTGGTTGCCGGCGGATTTTTGCTGTTGATGCGTTGGCCCGCATTGGGCTTGGTGGCCGTGTTCGGCACAATAATGGTCGCCCAGGAAGGCCCCAGCGGTTTGAACGCCACGATGGTCGTTATTGCCCTGTTAATTGGCCTGTGGATTTTGGATGCGCTCATTCAGCGCCCGGAACTGCGGCTCTCCCGCTTGCCGATAGACCGCTCGTTGTTGGCGCTGGCGCTGACGGCTATTTTGGCTATGGCGGCGGGGCAATTGCCGTGGTACACTTTTGCCCG
>JAJRUC010000527.1 GCA_024278015.1 Chloroflexota bacterium | reverse complement strand
GCCCTTGATATTACCCGCGCGCTGGAATACGCTCACAGCCGGCGCGTTGTTCACGCCGATTTGAAACCGGACAATATCTTTTTAAACGAACAAGGCGCCAAACTGAGCGGCTTTGGGCTGGGCCGCCTGGAAGAAGGCCGCAATCTGCTGGAAGCCCCCCTGATTTTTTTGACGGCAGCCTACCTGGCCCCGGAACAAATTCAGGGTCAGGCCGTTACCCCCCAAACCGACCTGTACGCCCTGGGCGTTATTTTGTACCAGCTCTTTACCGGCAGCCTGCCCTTTGACGGCGATGAACAAAGCCTGATGCACAGCCATCTGCATCACCAGCCGCGCCCGCCCCGAAAAATTAACCCCCGGATTTCTCCGGCGCTGGAACACCTCATCCTCAAATTACTGGCGAAGGACGGGAGCCGGCGCTACCCCGACGCCCAATCGGTCAGGCGTCTGCTTCAGAATATTCCGGCCGATACCACCGCCACCCTGCCCCCGCACGGAAGCGCACCCGTTGGCCGCGAGCAGGAACTGGCCGCCCTGCAGCAGCGATGGGCGCCGGCCCAACGCGGGCAAGGGCAACTGGTCTTCATCACCGGCGAAACCGGCATCGGCAAAACATGTCTGGCCCTGGAAGCCGCCCATCGGCTGGCCCCGCCCCTGCCCTTGCTGGGCCGCTGCCCGGAAATGGAGGGCAGCCCCGCCCTCAGCCCCATCGTCACCATTTTGCAAACCTGCCTGGCCCGCACCCCGGCCGCCCTGCAAAACACCGCCCTGCATCCCCTGCTGCACGACCTGGCCCCCTACCTGCCGATACTGCAATCTCATTTTTCTGATACCCCGCCGCCCGCCCTGCCCCCTTTGCACCAACAATATCGCCTGATAGATACCATCATCCGCCTGCTGAAAATTGCCGGGCAACAACAACCCTGGTTTATCATTTTAGATGACCTGCAATGGGCAGATGAAGTGACTATGGCCCTGCTGGAACGTTTGGCAAACAATCTCAACTCAATTCCCGCGCTGGTCATCAGCCTGGCCAAAAATTCGCCGGCAAGCGCCCTGGCCCGGCACCCCTTGTTTAACACGGCCCCCACCGACAATTTTTTGCACATCACCCTGAACCGGCTCACCCAGGCCGATACCAACCGCATTATCAGCTCAATTTTTCACCGGCCCGCGCCGAAAACACCGGTTGAAAAAATCCATCGCCACACCGGGGGCAGCCCCCTTTATATTCAGGAAGTGGTCAGAAGCCTGGTTGACGATGGACACATCGCCTTGAAAGACGGCGCGTGGCACATCCCCTCTTTGGAACAGGTTCGCTTGCCCCAAGCGCCGCGCGAAGCGATCTGGCGGCGTATTCACCACCTGAACCCCGATACCCAAACCCTGCTCCGGCAAGCCGCCGTGCTTGGGCAAACGTTCTCGTTAAAAGACCTGATGGCGATGAGCGGCCTGAGCAAAACAGAACTACTGATGCAACTGGATCAGGCTATCATTCGCCATCTGGTTTACGAAGCGCCCGCCGAAACGCCCCATTTTGCCATTGCCCACAGCGAAATTCGTTACGTGCTATACGCAGATATAGGCAGCATGCGCCGGCAGTTGCTGCACCGTCAGGCCGCCGAAACCCAGGCCCGACATTCGCCCGCCGCCGCTAATCGAATGGCGGGCATATTGGCCCATCACCTGTACGAAGCGCATTTATACGAAGAATCGCTGCCTTGCAGCCACCAGGCGGCCCAACAGGCCCGGCAACTTTGCGCCAACGAAGACGCCCTGCAATGGTACAATTACGCTTTAAACACCTTAAAGCAGCTTCCGCCCAACGCCCCGGCCAAACTGCGGCAGATGCGCCCCGGTTTGCATCGGGAGCTGGGGCAGGTTTTGTTTGAAATCGGCTGGTACGATGAAGCGCTGGAGCATTATCAACTGGCCCACCAAACGTGGCCCTCTACCGGCCGGCCGGCTGAGTTTGCCGCATTGTGCCGGGAAACGGCCCTGGTTTACCAACGCCTTAACCAGCCCGAAGCCGCCTTCGAGTGGGTGGGCATGGGCTTGCAGGCGCTCTCGCCAACGCCCGCCGGCATCGAGGCCGCCCGCCTGTATCTAACCAAAGCCCGCTTGTTGCCGGCCGCCGAATCCTTCGCCCAGGCGCAAGCGGCGGCGGAACAAGGTTTGCAAATTGCCCAGGCGCTGGCAGATACCCCGCCGACGCGCTATCTGCTGGCCGAAATTTACGCCCAATTGGGCCACATCTTCGCCCGGCAAGGCCGGGTTAAGCCGGCCCGGGAGGCCTTTGCCCGCAGTGAAGACCTGTTTCAACCAGCCGGAGACGAATACAGCGTCGGGCAAATTCGGCTGGCCCTGGCCCAACTGTCGCTGCAAAATTCCGCGCCCAACAATACTACCCAGGCTCATTTGAGCAAAGCGCAGGCCATCTTCCGACGAATGGGCACCGCCGCAGACCTGCAAGCCGTAGAAGCGCTGCAACAACAATTACCCTGATTTTCCCGCCGTCTGATTCGCCCCGTTTTTTAAACCGGATTACAATAGGCCCAAACTCAAGACGAGGTATTTTATGCGCACTGTTCTGAATCTGGTTGAAGAAAACCAACCCGCTGCCGGCAATGTGACCGTCGGCGTGCTGGCCTTGCAAGGCGCGTTTCTGGAACACATCAACGTGCTGCGGCGCATCGGGGTTAAAGCCCGGCCAATACGCACCGCCGCACAACTGGAAACCGTTGACGGCCTGATTATCCCCGGCGGCGAAAGCACCACCATCGGCAAACTGGTTGTGCGCTGGGGCCTGCTGCAACCGCTGCAAGATTTTATCGCGGCGGGCAAGCCGGTGTGGGGTACGTGCGCCGGGCTGATTATGCTGGCTAAAGACATCGGCCAAACCCCGCAAGAAGGCGGGGCGCACATTTTGCCCCACCGCCTGGCGGCAATGGACATTATCGTTGACCGCAACGCCTATGGCCGCCAGATAGACAGCTTCGAGGCCGACCTGACCGCCGATTTTCTGCCCGGCAAGGCCCCCTTCCGGGCGGTATTCATCCGCGCCCCCCGCATCGAGGCCATCGGCCCAACGGTAACGCCCCTCATTCGCTATGGCGATGACGTGGTGGCCGCCCTGCAAAACAGACAATTGCTGGTCACAACTTTTCACCCGGAACTGACCGCTGACCCCCTGCTACACGAATATTTCGTTTCGCTGGTGAAGCAGGCTCATAACCGGCAACCCCAAACCCGTTCTTAAGGAGGACAAAGATGTCTTACGAAACAATTCTGACCGAAATCAAAGGCAATGTCGGCCTGATTACCCTGAACCGGCCCAAAGCGCTGAACGCCCTGAACAGCCGGGTTATGACTGAACTGGTGGCCGCCCTGCAACAATTTGAGGCCGACGAGGCCGTTGGGGCGATGGTGATAACCGGCAGCGTCAAAGCCTTCGCCGCCGGGGCCGACATCAAGGAAATGCGCGACAAAACCGCCGTCGATATGCTGAAAGGCTCGTTTGTGGATGCGTGGGATTCGATTATGCAAATCAGCAAGCCGATTATCGCCGCCACCAGCGGCTGGGTGCTGGGCGGCGGGTGCGAACTGGCCCTGCTGTGCGATATGATTGTCGCCGGCGAAACCACCAAATTCGGCCAGCCGGAAATAAACCTGGGCATCATTCCGGGCGCGGGCGGCACGCAACGCTTAACGCGGGCCGTGGGCAAAGCCCTGGCTATGGAAATTATTTTGAATGACCGCAAATTAAGCGCAAAAGAGGCCCTGGCTTTCGGCCTGGTTAATTGCGTGGTATCTGTTGAACACTATCTGGATGAAGCCCTGGCGTTGGCCCAAAGCATTGCTGAACGAGCGCCCGTAGCCGTCCGGTTGGGCAAAGAGGCCGTCAACCAGGCCTTTGAAACCGGCCTGACCCAGGGCGCTTATGTGGAACGACGACTCTTTCACCTGACCTTCGCCACCGAAGACCGGACGGAAGGCATGAGCGCCTTCATTGAAAAACGCCCCGCCCAGTGGCGCGGAAAATAATCTCCCGCCCGGCCTGCACCGAATCCGAAAGAGAAAAATGATGACCATTCCCTTTGCCCCAAACCCGGTTCCGGCCTTAACCACCGCCCAGATGATTGAGGTTGACCGGGCCATGACAGAAGATTATCACATTGAATTGCAGCAGATGATGGAGAACGCGGGCCGCAATCTGGCCCATTTGGCCCGCGAGCGGTTTTTTGAGGGCCGCCCCGCCGGGAAAACCGTGGTCGTTTTGGCCGGAACCGGCGGCAACGGTGGCGGCGCGTTGGTGTGCGCCCGCCGGTTGCATAATTGGGGGGCCGCCGTGCAAGTGGTCATCGCCCG
>JAJRUC010000526.1 GCA_024278015.1 Chloroflexota bacterium | reverse complement strand
TGTTACGACCCGGTGCAGGGGGGCATTCTCCAGATGACGGTAGGTATCTGTGGGCAGCATGGTGGGTTCAGCCACGTAAGCGTTAAATAATTCTGTAATGAACCGTTCCGCTTTGGTTTGCATCCGCACCAGCCGGTAATTCCGGTACATACGATCCAGCAGGAACTTCTTTAACTGCCGTACTTTGGGGGCAAACCCGGCAGAATAGCCCACCAGATTTTGCGGAAACAGTTGTACTTCTTCCGGGCTTTGAATCTGATGTTCCGTCAACTTTAGCGAAGTATTCATCAAGACATCTGTGACCGACAGGCCGATAAGTTCCCGGATAATCTCGTGCCGGACGATGTGCGGTAAATGCGCCCCGCCTGACCAGCCCACACTTTCCTGTAATTCCTGCCACAACGTTAATTCATCCAGCTCTGCTAAATCAAACATGCCGGCGCGCAAACCGTCATCCAAATCATGCGCGTCGTAAGCTATTTCATCGGCCAGATTGGAAATTTGCGCCTCCAGTGAGCCGCGCTTTTCCGGATCGTAACCGGCCGCGTCGCTTTTGTCGTAGTCGGTCTCATGTTTAATCATGCCTTCGCGGGTTTCAAAGGTCAGATTGAGGCCGGGAAAATCGGGGTAGCGTGTTTCCAGTTCTGTGACCACGCGGAAACTTTGGGTATTGTGGTTAAAGCCGCCATAATCCGCCATGAGCATATTAAGGGCGTGTTCACCGGCGTGGCCGAATGGAGGATGGCCTAAATCGTGGGCCAGGCAGATGGCTTCCGTCAGGGCTTCATTGCAGCCCAGGCCGCGGGCCATGGATCGGCCCAGTTGGGCAACTTCCAACGTATGAGTCAGGCGGGTGCGGTAATGATCCCCTTCATAATAGACAAAGACCTGGGTTTTGTATTCCAGGCGGCGAAAGGCGGTGGTGTGAATGATGCGGTCCCGATCCCGCTCGAAGGCGGTGCGGGTTTTGGATTCGGGTTCCGGGTAGACGCGCCCTTTGGACTGGCTGCTTTTCAGGCCGTATGGAGCCAGATTTGTTTGTTCTATCTCTTCCAGTTTCTCTCGAAAATAAATCATATTGCGCTCCTTGAATTATTGGGAATGACGTTTAGCGTATTATTTGCGTTTACTGACTTGCTATTGCTTTATGACAAGTGTAACATAAACGGTAGGAATGGTGGTCTGATTATTATCAATTTCTAGTTTGAACCTCAATAAATTACCAAAAGGGGTAATCTGATGAGCAGTAATGTTAATGAGACGAACAAGAGCCTGGTTATATTGATGATAATTATGGCTGTCATTTTGGCAGTGGGCGTCTTTATGGCGATTATGGTAGTGAACAGACGTCCAGCCCCCAGCGAAAGAACGGTGAATGTTAACGGCGAATTTGTGACGCTGGAGGTTGACCCCAATAACCGGCCAATCATCCAGCCGGATATTCCTGTGGCAGCCGAAGAGGCGCCGGCCGAGCAACCGGTCACGGAAACGGTCGTGACAGAGGAAACTGAAGTCACACTGGAAGCGACGCCTACGGCCGTACCCGAAGCCCAACCGGAAGCCGCTGCCGAGACATCGCCCGGCACTGGCGGTATTGGAGAAAAATACATTTTCACCGATCACGTCGTGCAGCCGCAGGATACGTTGTACAGCCTGGCGCTGAACAACGGTACGACGATTGCCTTGCTGGCTCGTTTTGGCACGGCCACCCTTATACCGGGGCAGACGGTGGTCATTACGACCGCTAATCCTAACTTTTGCCCCGGCAAGCGAACCTATATTGTGGAAGAGTGGGATACGGCGTTTGCCATTGCCACCCGCCACGGCATTACCGTACAGCAGTTGGCGGAAATGAATGGTTATACGGATGGCAATATCCCTGTTTATGTGACAGATGTCATTTGTGTTCCGTGAGATTGGTTGACCGACCTGTTAAACCGCGGAGGCTTGTTCAGAAGAAAAATCTCCGCGTCCTCCGCGCTCTCTGCGGTGAATCAGTCAGATATGAGGTGAATGATGCTCCATTCCATTCGTATTAGCCGGGAAGAGTTTGACGGCCGTACCCAGTCCCTCCTCCAAATCAGCCAACAACAAAACCTGAGCGGCGTTGTCCTGTTTGACGCTGCCAACATTCTCTACTTCACCGGATTTGCCTTCATCCCCACGGAACGCCCCATCGCCTTTGCCATGAACGCAGACGGAGAGAAAGCGATGTTTGTGCCCCGGCTGGAAGTGGAACATGCCCGCGCCGAAACCGGTATTGAGCAAGTAGCCCATTACCCGGAATATCCCGGCCAGGCGCACCCGATGCAGATTTTTAAGGATTTGCTGGATGTGCTGGGGATGATGCCGGCAGCGGGCAGCGGCGTGAGTAATCTGGGCGAAGAGACGCAGCATACTATTTCCCTGCTGCCGGATTATCTGGAGCAGGCGTTGCAGCGCTCTCTGATTTCGTCGGGCAACGGCCGTATCGGGGCAGACCATGACGGTTATCCCTGGATTTTGGGGTATGAAGGGCCAACGTTAAGCGACCTGACGGAGATGAATGTGGTCAATGTGCAGGCGGAGATTAACCGGCTGCAAGCGATTAAGAGCACGGCGGAACTGGCCTTGATTCAGGAAAGCTGTAAATGGGGGCATCTGGCGCACATGCTGCTGCAAAGGTATACGGCCGTAGGGGAAACGGAAACGGCCGTCAGCCTGCGCGCCAGTAATGAAGCTACGCTGGCCATGATGGACGCTATCGGCCCGCTCTACCGGGCGCAAAGCATGTGGAGCAGCGGCCCCAGCGCCGGGTATCGCGGTCAGATTGGCCGGAACGCGGCTATCCCTCACGCGCTGGCAAACAACATCACCTTTCAGCCAGGGGATGTGCTGGTAACAGGGGCAGGCTGCCCCATGTGGGGCTACAACTCGGAACTGGAACGCACCATGTTTGTGGGGGAACCGAATGCCCGGCAAAAGGCATTGTTTACTCACATGAAAAATGCTCAAGAGATTGCTTTTGCGGCGATGCGTCCCGGTGTGCGCTGTGGTGATGTGGATACGGCCGTGCGTGCTTACTACGACAACAATAGCCTGATGCCTTACTGGAAACATCACACCGGCCACGCCATTGGCCTGCGCTACCATGAAGGCCCTTTTCTGGAGACGGGGGACGAAACTGTGCTGCAGCCGGGTATGGTGTTCACCATCGAACCGGGCTTTTATGCGCCGGATTTAGGCGGCTTTCGCCATTCAGACACGGTCGCCATTACGGCTGACGGCATCGAGATTATGACCTATTATCCGCGTGACTGGCCGGATTTGGTGATTCCGGTCAGGTAACGACCCATGCTTCGTTGTTGTCGTTTCGTTGTGTTGGGGCTGCTGATGACGCTGCTGTTTGCTTGCCAGACGGGCGTATCCCCTGGCAATCTGCCCGATTTCCCCACCCCTCAGCCGCCGGGATTGTCCCCGGCAAAACCGCTGCCGCCCGGCCAACCCATCCAGATAGACAATTGGACAATAGAGGTGCAGCAATTTTTGCGCGGGGAAAAAGCCTGGGAGATGTTGGCCGCAGCCAACAGTTACAATGAACCGCCGCCCGCCGGCAAAGAATATGTCCTGATCCAGTTCCATCTGCAAAACAACAGCGTTGCTCCCGAAGAAAAAAGTATTGGTTTGTCATTAACCGGCAGTCATCGGATACGATATAACAGTTTTGACGCCAAATTGGTCACGCCGCAGCCGTATCTTAAGAGTAGTCTGCCGGGTGGCGGGGAAATGGAGGGATGGTACGCTTACCGCGTCGGCCACGGAGAAACTGATTTGCTGCTGGTGGTGGATGAGTGGTTTAATGATGAGGATGATATATTGTATGCCGCGCTGACGGAAAATGCGGCGCTGACTGTCCCGGTGGCAGAGTTGTCGGCCATTGAGGCGACAGAAGTGGGCCGCTCTTTGAATGCGCCGGCCCCTTACAAGGAACCGGTGACGACGGCCGAATGGCAAATCAAAATTACAGACGTCATTCAGGGCGACGCCGCCTGGGAAATGGTACGGGAAGCGAACCAGTTTAACGATTCGCCGGCAGACGAGATGACGTATGTGGCGGTTAAGCTGTGGGCGCGTTACATTGGTCTGGAGGAAGGGGGCAAAACGATGATGCCTTTCCTGTTTGAATTGACAGATGAGACAGGCACAACCTGGAAACGGCCGTCCGTCGTCCCGCCCGTCCCCGATTTAACCCGCCATCTCTACCCCGGTGGGGAAACGGAAGGCTGGCTTGTGCTGCAAGCATCGGCTGACGGCCGTAACCTCATCCTGGTTTTTGCTGCGGATTACAACTCAGAAACTCGCTATATGGCTTTATTGGGATACGGCCGTTAACTGACTGGCCACTGTACACTAAAAACTGAACACTGAAACGGAGGAACACCTTGCACATCTTATCCATCGCTCTCGGTGGGGCTATTGGCGCCACCTTGCGCTACATCGTATCCGGCGCGGCTTATGATCGCTTCGGCACGGATTTCCCTTATGGCACATTGGCTGTCAACGTCATTGGCTGCTTTTTGATCGGCTTTCTGTCCTACGCTTTCGGCGAGAGCGTTGTTTCACCCAATACCCGCGCCCTAATCCTGACCGGCGGGTTGGGCGCATTCACCACCTTTTCCACTTATGGTCTGGAAAGCGTATACTTGTGGCGCGACGGCGAAATGCAGACGGCGTTGATGAACATTTTGGCGAACAATGTCATGGGGCTTTTGTTTGTTGTTGCCGGACTTGTTTTGGCCCGGTTTGTTCTGGCGCAAATGCGTTGATGTAGGACGATTTTGCAAATCGTCCTCTGGGCGATTTACAAAATTGCCCTACAATTTGAGGAGAAAACTCCATGAAAATTACAGGCGAAGGCGTCTTGCTGCGCATCTTCATCGGCGAAGCCGACAAGTGCGATGGCAAACCCCTCTACAAACAAATCATCAAAAAAGCCAAAGAACTCAACATAGCCGGAGCGACCGTATTTCGTGGCATTATGGGCTACGGCGCTAACACCCGTGTCCAAACTGCCTCCTTCCTGCGCCTTTCCGAAGACCTGCCTCTGGTTATTGAAATTATAGACAACGAGGACAGAATCAAGACCCTCCTGCCCTGGCTGGACGAGGTAATTGACAACGGCTTGGTCACAATGGAAAAAGCGCACATTCTGAAGTATAGTCCCCGGAAGAAACGATAATAGAACCACGGATAACACGGGTTTGACGGATTCGCACGGATTTTTTAATGGATGAATGAGCAGGTATGCGAATTCAAATCATTCATCCAATTCATGTAACCAATGACGAGGGAGAAAATGAACAAGAAAACTGTTGAAGATGTTGATGTACAAGGCAAAAAAGTATTGGTGCGGGTTGATTTTAATGTACCGTTGAGCAGTAAAGACCCCAATGACGACATCACGGTGACAGATGATACTCGCATTCGGGCGGCGCTGCCCACGTTGCACTATTTGCTGGATCGTGGGGCGGCCCTGATTCTTTGCTCCCATCTGGGACGGCCGAAATCGCCGGCGGATAGACAGTTTGCCATGGATCCGGTAGCCGCCCGGTTGAGTGAAATTCTGGACAGGCCGGTGTTAAAGATGGATGAAGTGGTGGGAGATGAAGTAACGGCCGTAGCCGCCACCCTCCAACCCGGCCAAATCATGCTTCTGGAAAACACCCGCTTTGAACCGGGCGAAAAGAAAAACGACCCGGCCTTGTCTGCTCAACTGGCTGTCTTAGCCGATGTATATGTGGATGACGCTTTCGGGTCAGCGCATCGGGCACACGCCAGTACAGAGGGTGTGGCTCAGGTGATGCGGGCTGAAGGTAAACCGGTTGTGGCCGGCTTTTTGATGGAGAAAGAGTTGGCGGCGCTGGGCACGGCCGTAGCCAATCCCCCCCATCCCTACGTCGCCATCATGGGCGGGGCCAAAATCTCCGACAAAATCAAGCTCATCGAAAACCTGCTGGACAAAGCGGACGTCATCCTCATCGGCGGCGGTATGGCCAACACCTTCCTGCGAGCCAAAGGGTACGAGACGGGAACCTCGCTGGTAGAAGAAGATGCCCTGCCTGAAGCAGCCCGCCTGTTGGAAACGGCCGGCGACCGGCTGGCGCTGCCCATTGATCTGGTCGTGGCTGACAAATTCGCGGCCGATGCTTTGGCCGAAATTGTACCCGTCGAACATATCGGGGCGAACAAAATGGCCCTGGACATTGGCCCGGCCACGTTAGACTTGTTCCGGCAAAAATTGCAGGGCGCTAAACTGGTGGTCTGGAATGGGCCGATGGGGGTCTTTGAGTTTGACCGGTTTGCTGCGGGGACCAATCAACTGGCGGAGATATTAGCCGAGCAAGCTTCACAGGGCACACAAGTGATCATTGGCGGCGGGGATTCGGCGGCGGCCGTGAAGAAGGCGGGTCTGGCGGACAAGATGAGCCACATCAGCACCGGCGGCGGAGCCAGTCTGGAACTGCTGGAAGGTAAGACGTTACCCGGTATCGCTGTGTTGGATGAGGCGTGATACATATTGCGTGTTGCGTAACCGGATCAATACGCAATACGCATCACGAACCAATCGAAAAGGCAATGGTGTGCGGTTCGCCGACGTAGTTGCTGTCTTTGACCACGATGAGGCGCAGCAGGTAGTCGCCGGGAGGCAGGGCGTCGGCGTGCAGCATTTCCGGCGTACCGTTGACGACGGGTGTGCTGTGTGTCTCGCCCAGCGTTACCCAGTCGTAGCCGCCGCTGCCATTGGGGATGCCTAATTCAATTTTATAAAATTGAACGACGTTGGGGTCAAAATCGGCCGTGCCCACAATAGGCAGGACGCCGCTAATTGCCTCTCCCTGCGCCGGGCTGGTGATGCGATAGACGGCTACCCGGTTGGGGTCGCGGGCCAGAGCCAGCAGGTCGTCGTTGCAGGTTTGGCTGGGCAGGAGGGCGATGTTGTTGGCCTGCGCCCATTCGTGGGCTGCCTTCAGACTTTCCTCGTTGCGCGGCGGAGCCAGGAATAATTGGGGCAGAGCATCCGGGGGCAGGCTGGCGCTGTCTGTGCCTTCGGCAAAATGGCAGAACAGTTGCGGCGGCGGCGTGTCTTTGTCTGCATTGCTGACCTGGATGGCTTCCGGCGGCAGCGGGGGCAGGGGGATGGCGGGCGCTTGCAGGACAGCCGGTTCGATT
>JAJRUC010000525.1 GCA_024278015.1 Chloroflexota bacterium | reverse complement strand
TAGGTGATGGGCACTTCTACCACGCTGATACGCTCGTGCATGGCGCGGGTACTCATCACCGGCGTAAAGTTCAGGCCGTCGGGCAGGGGATACAGGTGCGGCAAAATTTCCTGGCGCAGCACGCGCTGACCGCTGGCGCTATCGGTAACGCGCCGGTTGCTGATAACGCTGACCAACGTGGCAAAGATGATGTTGCCAATGCGACGCACCAACGGCATTTCGCTGTCTGAGCCGGCCATGCGAGAGCCAATCACCAAATCGGCCCC
This sequence comes from Chloroflexota bacterium, assembly GCA_024278015.1. Taxonomy (GTDB): domain Bacteria; phylum Chloroflexota; class Anaerolineae; order 4572-78; family 4572-78; genus JAJRUC01. Next base: position 10,931 of record JAJRUC010000525.1, on the reverse strand, counting down.
GCCTGCCACAATGGGCCGGCACAGTTTCGGAAAAGATTCCGGCGGATAGGTGCCGTCCGCATCCAGAAAGGCCAGCAGGTTGCCTTTGGCATGTCGAAACCCGGTTTTGATGGCCGCCCCGTAGCCTTTGTTGACCGGATGCTGCACCAGCACCACTTCGGGATAGCCGGCAACAATCTCCGGGGTGCGGTCGCGCGAACCGTCGTCAACCACAATTAATTCCAGGCCGGAAACGCCGGCCTCGGCCAACGAAGCCTTGATGGATAAAACACGCTCGATAATATCGGCAATCCCGTTTTCTTCATTTAACGCGGGGATAACGACGGATAATGTATTCACTGAGTGCCTCCTGAAAGTGACTGGTTGCGAATTTGTTCCAATTCACCAAAGAAGATGTTCGCATCTTGCTTTGAATTTTTCTCCATTTGACGGCGGTCTTTGACGGGTTTGGCCGGCACGCCCACGGCGATACTGTAGGCCGGAATATCGGTGGTGACAACCGCCCCCGCGCCGATAACACTCCCCCGCCCAATGGTCACGCCGTCAACCACGGTAACGCCCGCCCCCAGCCAGACATCATCTTCCACTACAATGCCTTGCGCGGTAATGCCCTGCTCTCTGATGGGCCGGTGGGGGTCCGCAAAAACGTGATTGACGGCCACAAACTTAACCATCGGCCCGGTGTAAACGTTATCGCCAATTAAAACGCCGCCCTGTCCGCGAATGACGTTAAATTCGCCCAAAAAGCAGTTTTTGCCGACGGTGATGCCGGCGTGGGGCAAGTCTCGAAAGTTGAAGACGTGCAGCATGGTATGGTGCATCACCGAGGTTCCCTCTCCGATACTGATGCCGCCGGGCAGGGCGTGCAGATAAACGCCGTGGTCCAAAAACACGCCCGCCCCCAACCGAATGTTGTTGGCCCAAACCAGGCGCGCGCCCGCTTCAATGGCGACAGCGCCTTCCAGCTTCATTATCAGCCGATAGGCCAGACTGCGCAAAGCCACCCCCAGCGCGGTCGGTATCCAGCCGAACAGGGTCAGGATGAATTGCTCCAGAATGTAGACGGGGATACTTGAGGCTTGCGCGGAAAGATAGTATCGAATCCGGGTCAACATCGAATTAAACCACTTCCTCCACGACGGAATATGCGGCGAAAGCCGGGGGCCAGGTGTGCGCGCGGTCAATTTGAAGCAGGGTTTCGGCGACGCCCATCAAATTGCAGGCCACGGTAAAAGAATCGGCCAGGGCGGGCAGGGCGGGCAAAAGCTGCTTGAAGCCGCGCCCGGTCAACACCAAAAAGGGGTGGCAGCCGGCCGCTTTTCCGGCCTGTAAATCGGTCAGGGCATCGCCAACCATAACTGACCGGCTCAAATCAATACCGAGTTCGGCGGCGGCCCGGTGCAGCATACCCGCCTTCGGTTTGCGGCAGCGGCAATTGTCTGCGGGCTGGTGGGGGCAGTACAGCACCCGGTCGATGCGCCCGCCGGCGGCAGTGATTGCCTGCACCATACGGCGGTGGATGTCGTCTACCACATCGGCGGTCATGACCTGCCGGTTAATCCCGGACTGGTTGGTGACAACGATGATGGGTACATCTAACCGGCTCAACAAGGCGATGGCCTGTTTGGCTTCGGGGATAAATTCAAATTCGCCCCAGGTTTTCACGTAATCGGCCCGATTTTCGCAAATCACGCCATCTCTGTCTAAAAATATTGCTCCGGTCATACGCCTGCTCTCTCAAAATTTTACGGCAATCATCTACCATACAAATTTTAACCAATTTCGATTGTAAAGTTCCAGGAAAATTATTAGAAAAAAGTTAGAGTTTTAATCAAGGCCACAAAAAACCAAAAAATAGTAGGGGCACGCGGCGGCGTGCCCCTACGGTAGCTGATATTCTCGCTGTCCACAACCAGTTGCGGCCATACTTGTATTTCAGCGTTCCAACCGTTGCACCAGCAAATTAGCTTCCTCGTATTTTTCCGGCAGGCCGATGTCAATCAGGGTATCGCCAATGACATAACCGGCCACCCGCTGACCGTCGGCCAGCAGCGCCGGAAAGACATCGCGCCCAAAATCAAAGGGTTGGTCGGCGGGGATGCGGCTCAGGATGTCCGGCTCAAGAACGTAGATGCCGGCGTTTGCCAGATTGGAGAAGGCTTCTTCCGGGGCGGGTTTTTCGACAAAGCGGGTGATGAGGTGCGCGGCATCCATCTCGACAATGCCCCGGTTCCAGGGGTCCGGCACGGGGTACAGGCCCATAGTGGCCAGCACGCCGGAACGGTAATGATGGGCAATCATGGGGCGAATATCGGCCAGGGTGAAAACATCGCCGTAGTAAACCACAAAGGGTTCATCGAAGAAATCTTCCACCCGCTTGACCCCGCCCGCCGAACCGAGCAAGCGGTCTTCGATGGAGTAGCGCAATTTCACCCCCAGACGGGAGCCATCGCCAAAATAATCAGTGACCGCCTGGGGCAGATGGTGCAAGTTGACGGCAAATTCGGTGATACCGCTGTGGCGCAAATTGATGATAATGTGTTCCAGCAAGGGTTTGCCGCCGACGGGCAGCATCGGTTTGGGTAAATGGTTGGTGAGGGGCCGTAATCGACGCCCCTCACCAGCCGCAAGAATCATGGCTTTCATAGTCAACAGCAGCTTTATCTCAGTTTCAACAAATTGGGTTTAATAGGCTCCGCGCTTTTTCAGGACAGCGGGAATGGTTTGCCACAGCAGGTACAGGTCGAACCACAGGCTGTAGTTGCGAATGTAGTGCATATCCAGGGTAACACGCTTTTCGTAGCTCAAATCGCTTCGACCACTGACCTGCCACAGGCCGGTCATACCGGGTTTGACTGTGACCAGATTGGTGCGCCATTTGCCGTACCTGGCGCGTTCCGTCTGGGTAATCATGCGGGGGCCAACCAGGCTCATCTGGCCCAGCAAAACGTTGAACAACTGGGGCAATTCGTCCAGACTGGCCCGCCGTAAAATGCTGCCCACACGGGTGATGCGCGGGTCATTTTTAAGCTTGCCGGTTTCTTCCAGTTCCTTCACCAGTTCGGGATGTTGGGCCAGCCGTTGGTCGCCATCGACATACATGGTGCGGAATTTGAAGGCATCCAGCAGTTTGCCGCCCACGCCCACCACCCGGCGCTTGTAAATAATCGGGCCGGAGGAATCGAGCTTGACGATGATGCCCAGCAACACCAGGAAGGGTAAACCCAGCAGCAGCAACGCCGCCGAAACTGTAAAATCGAGGGCGCGTTTCAGGACCACATCGGCGCCGGTCAGCCGCACCCGGTTCACGCTGAGCAAGGGCACATTGCCGATTTCCTGCACTTCCACGCCGGTGGTGATGACTTCGTACAGGCCGGAAGAGAGGCGAATGGTGATGTCGTTGGAAACGCCGAAGGTCTGGAACAGGTCAATCAGGGCTTCGCGGGGCAGGGCGGTGGCCGAAACAACAATTTCCTGCGCGCCATAGCGGTTAACCAACCGGGCCAGATTTTCCAGCCGCCCCACAACGGGTACGCCGTCGACCAGTTCCTTGCCGGCCCGAAACGTGCCATCATCCACAAAACCGACCACGGTGACGCCGGCTTTGCCGTTGGTTTGCAGTTGGCGGGCAATCGCCAGCGCTTCGGCGTCGGTGCCGACCACCAGCATATTGGTCAGCAAGCGGCCGCTCATCCGCAAGCGCTGCACCACGCGCCGGAAGATAAAGCGGCCGAGCATCGCCGCAAAGCTGATGAGCAGCCAGGCCATTACCACCCAGCCACGGGCCACAATAAATTTATCATCGAAGAAAGTGAAGAAGATGACCACCATAATGCCCAGGGTGCAGGCGTTAAAAATGTGGGCGTATTCTCGCATCCCCTGAAAGATGTTTTTGAAATCGTACAGGCCGAACATCCAGAAAACGCCCAACCACAGGGGGATGAGGGTTAAAGCAATGCCCTGATAAAACTGGAACTGCGGCGTATTGCTTTGATAAAACCACACCGGCTGAATTTCAAAGCGGATGATGTAGGCCATGAAAAACCCGAAGCCAACCATCAGCAAATCCAGCGCCACCAGCACGGTCATCAATACGCGCCGTTCCATTAGTTGTTTGTCGGCTGCTTTTGCCCACGTGCTGGAATAAGGATAAATATTCGCCTGCATAAAACCTTCTCTTTCGACACTAAACGCCCAAAATGAGTTGTTAATCCTTGAACATTTTTAAGTGTAACAATATTGAATGTAAAAGCTGTATGAACATGGTATGAAATCGGTTAGAATAAAACGGGCGGGTTAGAATTCGCTAATTATTTAACGTTAGTTCGGAGTTTTGGCATTATCGCTTTTCTCCCCCCTTGGTCCCTCCTCAGAGAGGGGGGAAATACTCCCTCCCTCTGCCGGAGGGATACCCCATACGGGGCACAGGTGGTTGGGGAGGGGGTTGAACGCATAATAGCCGTAAACTTCGAACTCAGGTTATTTGCATAAATCGAGGTTGCTGCAACGCCTTTTCATGGTGCGGGGGCGCGGGCGACCGGTTTACGTGACCAGATGTCTCCACCGGTGACGATGTATGCGCATAATCCGAAGGGTGTCATAATTGTTTTGACAAAAAGAATCATAATGAGAATTGCTATTGTTGCTTAAGCCCCGTCACCAATGGTAAAATAGAATACAAGATGTCTATGCCTGATTTTTACGGTCTGAACGGCCGACCCTACTCAACGGAGCGCGTTATGAACAAAATAAAACTGTATCACCGCCCCCAAACTGTGGAAGAAGCCCTGCAATTGCTGCTGGATGCGGAAGGCAACAAAGCCATTCTGGCGGGCGGAACCACCCTCATCCCCCGCCTGGATGACCAGATTGAAGAAATCGTCGATTTGCAAAACGCCGGGCTGGACAAGCTGGAATACGCCGCCGGAACAATGAGCATCGGGGCGATGACACGCCTGCAAACCATCGTTGATGACCCCCGCGCCCCGGCCCTGCTGCGCGAAGCGGCTCGCCGCGAAGGCCCCAACACCTTTCGCCACGCGGCCACCTTCGGCGGCATAGTGGTCAACGCCCATTGGGAAAGCGAATTGCCGGCCGCCCTGCTGGTCCTGCAAACCGAGGTTCACATCCTGCTGCCCCCGCCCCACCCCCTGACCGAAGGGGACAGCGCCCAAACTTTTTCCCTGTCAGATTTTTTGACCCATCAGGTTAAAAACCTGAACAACGGCTTGCTGGCCTGCCTGACCCTGCAAACCGGCGGCCAAACCGCCGCCGCCCGCGTGGCCCGCACCCCCGCCGATGCGCCCATTGTGGCCGCCGTGGCCCGCAAAGATGAAGCGGGCCACATCCACCTGGCCCTGTCCGGCGTGGCCAAGACACCCATTCCGGTCAATCCGGATGAGCTGGATTCACTCGCGCCCCCGGCAGATTTCCGGGGGTCAAGCGAGTATCGAAGAGAGATGGCAAAGGTGCTGAGCGCCCGCGTGTTGAACGAGCTGCAAGGCCAAGAGAGGAAAATCAGATGACAACCATACAAATTACTGTAACCATAAATAATGAAACGAAGACCTTTCTTTGCGAACCACACGAAACCCTGATGCGCGTTTTGCGCCGCGAAGGCTACTACAGCGTGCGCTACGGCAGCGATACCGGCGAAACCGGCGCGGCTGCCGCGCTGATTGACGGCAGGCTGGTCAACACCGAGGTGCTGCTGGCCGCCCAGGCCGACGGGCACACCATCGAAACCATTGAAGGTATGGCCACCGGGCTGAATCTGCACCCCATCCAGCAGGCTTTCATCCGCACCGGAGCCATCCAAAGCGGCTACGCCACCCCGGCCATGGTGCTGGCCGCCAAAGCGTTACTGGCAGAGAATCCCAACCCCACCGAAGCCGATGCGCGCGACGCCCTTTCCGGCATTCTTGACCGGGAAACGGGCTACGTGAAACCCGTGCAGGCCGTGCTGGAAGCCGCCGCCGTGATGCGCGGCGAAGCGCCGACCGTGGTTGAACCCCACGTGCTGACCCCCATCACCCTGCCCGGCCACGAAGATGATTTTTTTGACAGCCCGCCCTTTGATTCTCCCCCCTTGCAAGGGGGGGGCGAGGGGGGGGATGACATCCATACCAAACGCATCACCATGCCCAAATTCATCGTCGCCCCGGAAGCGCCGGAATTGCAGGTAGTGGGCAAATCAGAGACCAAAGTCGATGCCCTGAAACTGGCAAAGGGCAATCCCGCTTTTGTCGATGATATTGAGATGCGGGGCATGCTCTTCGCCAAACTGCTCGCCAGCCCGCACGCCCACGCCCGTATTACGGATATTGACGACAGCGAAGCGCGCGCCCTGCCCGGCGTGAAAGCGGTCATCCATTACAAAAATATCCCCCGGATACGTTACGCCTCCGGCGGGCAAAGTTACCCCAATCCCCGACCCTACGACCAGGTCAGCTTTGATAACAAAGTGCGCTACGTGGGCGACAGGGTGGCCGCCGTGGCCGCCGAATCGCCGGAAATTGCCGCCGAAGCCATCAAGCGCATCAAGGTTGAGTACGAAATCCTGCCCGCTATCTTCGATGAACGGGAGGCCATGAAAGAGAACGCGCCCGTCATCCACGATGAGCCGGATATGGAAGGCGCATATAATGCCGGCCGCAACATCAGCCACCTGATTGAAGCCGAATCCGGCGACGTGGCCGCCGGCTTTGCCCAGGCAGACCACGTTTTTGAACACACCTACCGGGTGCATCAGGTGCAGCAAGCCCCCATTGAGCCGCACATTGCCATTAGCTACTGGGACGCCGATGAACGGCTGGTCATTCGCTCTTCCACGCAGGTGCCCTTTCACGTGCGACGCATGGTGGCTCCCCTGCTGGGCCTGCCCGTCAAACGAATCCGGGTCATCAAACCGCGCATCGGAGGCGGCTTTGGGGTTAAACAGGAAATGCTCATCGAAGATATTGTGGGCCATTTGACCATCGCCACCGGCAAGCCGGTGCGTATGGAGTTGAACCGGGCCGAAGAATTTATCTCCAGCCGCACCCGCCACCCGCAAACCATCACCTTTAAAACGGGCGTCACCAACGCCGGGAACCTGATTTCCCAGCAGATGACCGTCATCGGCAACACCGGCCCCTACGCCACCCACGGCCTGACGGTGCAAACCGTCTCCGGCTTGCGCGGGCTGAGCAGCTATAATTGCCCCAACAAACGATTCCAATGTCACGTTGTCTACACGAACATCCCCGTCCCCGGCGCGTATCGGGGCTACGGCGCGCCGCAAGCCCTGCACGCCCTGGAAGTCCACATGGAAGAGATTGCCGTGGCCCTGGGCATGGATGTCATCGACTTTAAACGCAAAAACTGGGTGCGTGTGGGCGACCCGCTGGACATTGCCCCCCTGCTGGGCGAAGGCGAAGCCGACAACGTGCAAACCGTGCCGGTCATCACCTCCAGCGGGCTGGAGGAGTGCATCGCCCAGGGTATGCAGGCCATCGGCTGGCACCGCCGCAACGACCCCGCCTGGCAGACCGTACCCGGCAAACCGCATCTGCGACGGGGGCTGGGCATGGCGGTTTTGATGCACGGCACGGCCATTCCGGGGCTGGATATGGCCGGAGCCAGCATCAAAATTAATGACGACGGCTCCTTTAACGTGCTGGTGGGCGCTACTGATTTGGGAACCGGCTCCGACACGGTGCTGGGCCAGATTGCCGCCGAAGTGCTGGGCGTGCCGCTGGAAGACATTCTTATGTACTCCAGCGATACCGATATGACTCCCTTCGATACCGGAGCGTATGCTTCCAGCACCACTTACATTTCCGGCATGGCCGTTAAACTGACCGCCGAAAAAGTGCGCGAGCAAATCAAGGAACGGGCCGGGTTGCTGCTGGGGCTGGACGACTGGCGCGACGTGACCCTGCGCCACCGGCAGGCCACCGCTCCCGACGGGCGTTCCGTATCGCTGGAAAAGATTGCCCTGCACGCCCTGCATCAAGACCGGCAGCGACAAATTATGGCTACGGCCTCGTATGTTTCGTCCGATTCACCCCCGCCCTTTGCCGGGCAGTTTGTGGAAGTGGAAGTCGATATCGAAACCGGGCAGGTCACAGTTAAAAAGATGGTTATGGCTGTCGATTGCGGGGTGGCGATAAACCCCATCACCGCCAGCGGGCAGGTGGAAGGAGGCATGGTGCAGGCCCTGGGCTACGGCCATTGCGAAGAAATGGCCTACGATGACGCCGGCCGGATGGTGAACCCGGCCTTTGGCCCGTACAAAATTTACCGCGCCGACGAAATGCCGGAGCTGGATGTCATTCTGGTGCAAACCGTGGAACCCAGCGGCCCGTTCGGGGCCAAAGCCGTGGCCGAAATTCCCAAAGACGGCGTGGCCCCCGCCCTGAGCAACGCTATTTTCCACGCCACCGGCGCGCGCATCCGCGATATTCCCTTTACGCCGGAACGGGTGTGGCGCGCGTTGCACGCTGCATCGTAAAAGCGGGAGTTCTCCGGTAAGGGCGACTCGCGAGTCGCCCTTACGACAGCTCTCCCCTGATTTCGCCGTAGGCAACGGGCAAGCGTATGCCAAAGGAACCAACCATGTTCGATTTGGTCATCAAAAACGGAACCATCGTCACGGCCACGCACAGCTACCGGGCCGACATCGGCATCAACGGCGAAACAATTGCCGCCATTGGGCAAAATCTGGCGGGCAAGCAGGAAATTGACGCTGCCGGAAAACTGGTCACGCCGGGGGCCATCGACATTCACGTGCATCTGGAAATGCCCATCGGCAGTTTTACCAGCGCCGATGACTTTTTTACCGGAACCCGCGCCGCCGCCTTTGGGGGTACCACCGCCATCGTCGATTTCATTGAGACGCAGCCCGATGAAACCATGCTCCAGGCGCTGGCCGCCCGAAAAGCCAAAGCCGATGCCCGCGCCGCGATTGATTACGGCCTGCACATGACCATCGGCCCCACCGATATTGCCAAACTCAACCAGCTTCCGGCAGTGTACAAAGCGGGATGCGCCACCTTCAAGCTGTACATGGCCTACGGCCTGCGCCTGAACGATGGCGAATTGCTGCAAGCGCTGGAAGCCATTCGCGATGCGGGCGGCCTGCCGGTGGTACACGCCGAAAATTGGGACGTGATTTCGACGCTCATTGCCCGCAATCTGGCCGCCGGGCGCGCCGAACCCCGTTGGCATCCGCGCAGCCGCCCGGCAGAGATAGAGGCAGAAGCCGCCGGACGGGTCATCGACCTGGCAGAGTGGGTGGGCGTGCCGGTGCATATTTTTCACGTGGGCTGTCAAGCGGTGGTGGAACGGATTGTCGCCGCCCGCCGGCGGGGATTGCCCGTCACCGCCGAAACCTGTCCGCAGTACCTTTTGCTGGATGATACGGTGTACAACCGGCCCGGCGTGGAGGGCGCGCTGCCGGTGTGCGCCCCGCCCCTTCGGCCCGCCACCGAGCCGCCGTTAATGTGGCAGGCACTGGCCCAAAACCACCTGCAACTTGTCACCACCGACCATTGTCCCTTTACCCGCGCCGACAAAGCAACCGGTCTGGGGGATTTCAGCAAAATTCCGGGGGGCGTGCCCGCCATTGAAGCCCGATTTCCGCTGCTTTACAGCTACGGCGCGCGGGCCGGGCATTTTTCCGCCAATCGCTGGGTGGACATGGCCTGCACTATGCCGGCCAAACTGGCCGGGTTTCGGCGCAAGGGGCACATCGCCGTCGGCTACGATGCCGACCTGGTGGTGTTTAACCCGGAAAAATCGATGACGCTCTCCACTGAAACGCTGTATGAAAATGTAGACTGGACCCCCTACGAGGGCGTTTCGGTGACAGGTTGGCCGGAAGTTACCCTCAGCCGGGGGTATGTGCTGGTGCAAAACGGAGAGTTTTTCGGCAAGCCGGGGCAGGGTCGCTTTGTAAAGCGGTCATTTTAAACCGTTGGCATGGCAAAAACAACCGTAGGGGCACAATGCCTCACGCCCCTGCAAATAGCAACCATACCCAAAAGAGGATGCGCGGGCATCCTCTTTTGGGTTCGACTGGTGATTCGGTTTCAATTAATGATGGTGGCCGTGTTCGCCATGAACGTGGCCGTGGGCCAACTCTTCCGACGTTGCCGGGCGCAGGTTGACCACATCGACATGACAATGAAGCGTTTCACCGGCTAACGGGTGATTAAAATCCAGCACCACGTCATCGTCACGCAGTTCAGCGACAAACGCTTCCATAACGTGGCCGTGTTCATCCTGCACCTGCATACCCATACCCTCTTGCAGGTCCATATCCTGAGGAAACGCATTCTGGGGCACTACCTGATTGGCGTCGGGATTAAACTCGCCATAGGCCGCTGCCGGTTCAACCACCACGTCTTTTGAATCGCCGACAGCCATCCCGGCCATCGCCTGTTCCAAACCGGAAATGATTTGACCGCGCCCTTGCAAAAATTCCAGCGGGCCACGTCCCGCCGAAGAATCAATTTGTTCACCGTCATCAAGGTGAAGGGTATATTCAACACTCACCACCATATCATCCTGAATAACCGGGTTATCTGCTGACATTCAATATCTCCCTAGAGGCGCTGTACTTGCGTGGCGGCCAGTCCTTTTTGGCCTTGTTCCACAGAAAATTCAACGCGCTCGCCCTCATTCAGGGTGCGAAATCCGTCGGTGGCGATGGCGCTGTAATGCACAAACACATCGCTGCCATCCTCACGGGCAATAAATCCATACCCTTTTTGATTATTAAACCACTTGACAATACCTTGTTCGCGTTCAGCCATTTTTATTCCTCCTTCAACTTTACAGAACGCTATGTAGATGTTCCGGAACTGCCCGTAAAAAGTAAAAACCGCCGGGACCGGCCAAATCTGACGATAGTATGGCCGGGACAGAACCTGGTACACCTTCCCTTA
>JAJRUC010000524.1 GCA_024278015.1 Chloroflexota bacterium | reverse complement strand
GTGCGGCTGGCGCTGGCCGGGCAAGGCCTGCCGGGCAAGGGCACAGTCGGCTTTGAATTGTTCGACACGGCCAGTTTGGGCATTACCGATTTTACGCAGCAGATAAACTATCAACGCGCCCTTGAAGGCGAACTGGCCCGCACCATCAGCAGTATGAAGCCGGTCCAATCGGCGCGGGTACACATTGTCATTCCCCAGCCCAGCCTCTTTGCCGAAGAAGAAGTGCCAACCACCGCTTCTGTAATAATCGGGATGGAAGCCGGGCAGTTTCTCAATAAAGAACAGGTCAGCGCGGTTACGCATCTGGTTTCCAGCGCGGTAGAGGGCCTCTCTCCCGAAAATTTGACCATCATCGATATGAACGGCAATATTTTATCCAGCGGCGCCGCCGGCGCGGGCCTCAACTCGGTGGAATTAAGCGCCAACCAGATTGCCACCCAGCGCGCCGTAGAAAAAGATTTGGAACACCGTATCAAAACGATGCTGGAGAATGTGCTGGGGCCGAACAAGGCTGTGGTGCGCGTTTCGGCAGATATGAACTGGGACCAGGTTGAAACCCAAAACGAAATCTACGCCCCCGACCAGACCGGAGGCGTGGTGCGCAGCTCCCGGCAGGTTATAGAGCAAACCAGCGGCGCAGACACCGGCGCCGGCGGCATTCCCGGCGCAAGCAGCAACATTCCGGATGCCGCCCCCTCTTACCAAACCGAAATCAGCAGCACCACCGGCAGTTCTTACCAACACAGCGACACAACCACCAATTACGAGATTTCCCGCTCGTCGTCGCACATTGTTGCCGGTACGGGGCAAGTCAAGCGGCTGTCTATCTCTGTGCTGGTTGACAACATCACCGATACCACCGTCATCAGCGCCATTTACCAATCGACAGTGGCCGCCGCCGGGCTGGATACAACGCGCGGCGACGCCATCACCGTCAACAGCATCCCCTTTGACCGGAGCGCCGCCACAGAAGAGGCCGCTGCGATGGATGCCGCGCGCCGGCAGGAATTTTATCTGTTGCTGGCTCGCTGGGGCGTGGTGGCCGTGGCTATGCTGGCCCTCTTCTTTGTGGTGCGGGGCATGCAGCGCAGCCTGCGCTTGCAGCGAGTTGAAGTTTTGCCTCATGGCGAAGGCCGGGCGGCATTGGCCGCCGCCGGGGCAGCGGGCCTGGCCCCCGGTCTGTCCCAGGATGTGCGGGCCAATCTACTTGAACACATTGACGCTTTTGCCACCCCCAACGGCGAAGGCGCTATGCCGGATCTGGGCCAGGTAGGACCGCCGCAATTTAACGCCGAACAGCAAGAAGCCGCCGCCAAAGCGCAAATGATCAGACAATTGCAACTGGTGGCTAAAAACAGACCCGAAACAATGGCTCAAGTTATCCAATTCTGGATGTCGGAAGGTTAATATCCCCTATGGCTGAAGATACCATCGAACTGAATGGCTTGCAGAAATCCGCCGCCCTGATTATCACCCTGGGCACCGAAGCCTCTTCACACATTCTTAAATATTGTTCCGACGATGAAATTGAGCAATTGACGCTGGAAATTTTACGTATGGGAACCGTGCCGGCCAAAATAAAAGAGACCGTGGTGCAGGAATGTTACCAAATGTCTTTTGTCAGCGAAGGGGTAGCCAGCGGGGGGGCGGAATACGCCAGAGATATGCTGGCCCGGACTATGGGCAATCAAAAAGCGCAAGAACTGCTGGAGCGCGTTAAAATGCGCTCGCAGGGCGTCCCCTTCGATTTTTTAAACGATGCCGACCCGGCTCAATTGGCAAACTCAATTAAAAACGAACACCCGCAGACCATCTCGCTGATTATTTCTCATCTGAAGGCCAGCGTCGCCGCCGGAGTCATCGCCAATTTGGACGAAACCCTGCAAGGCGAAGTTGCCAGCCGCATCGCCGTGATGGACCGGGTTTCGCCGGGCGTTATTAAAGAGGTTGAAGCCGGCATGAAGACCAAACTCTCCAGCCTGCTCACCCAGGATTACACCACCAGCGGTGGCGTGCAGTCTTTGGTCACTATCCTGCATCAGGTTGACCGCAGCACAGAAAAGGTCATTATGGATGCCCTGGACGAAGCGCAGCCGCAAGTGGCCGAAGAAGTTCGCCAGAAAATGTTTGTCTTTGAAAACGTGGTTACGCTTGATGACCGCAGTATTCAGCGTATTTTGCGCGACGTGGATACCAAAGACCTTATTCTGGCCCTTAAAGGAGCCAGCGAAGAGGTTCGCAGCCTTATCTTCCGCAACATGTCCAAACGGGCCGCCCAACTGCTTAAAGAAGACCTGGCCATTACCGGCCCGGTTCGCCTGCGTAATGTTGAAGAAGCCCAGCAACGGATTGTTAATGTCATCCGTCAACTGGAGGCGGCAGAAGAGATTGTTATTTCCAGAGGCGGCGACGATGTTGTTATGTAACGCCGGGGAGCGCTGAATCCGATTATGTCAAAGGTCTTGAAAGCAACTTATGTTGAGCGGCAGCACAAAGTATCGGTTGGAAATAACCGCCGCGTCTCTCCGCCGAAGCCGAGGCCGAGGCCGGAAACGGCGTTGACAACCCCGGCTCCTTCTGCCGTCCCCGCCCAACAACTTGCGCCGGTAGAGACGGCCCGCGCAGAGGCCCGGACCATACAGGACAAAGCCGCCGCCGAAGCGGAGGCGCTGCTGAAACAGGCCCAGGCCCGGGCCGTCCAAATGGAAGTTGAGGCGCAACAAAAGGGCTGGGAAGCCGGGTTTTCAGAAGGCCGGCAAGCCGCGCAAGCCGAGCTTTCGGAAACGATTGCCACCTGGAAATCTTTGGCAGATTCTGCCGTTACCGCGCAAAACGCCCTGCTGAAAGAGGTTGAGCGCGAAGTGGGCAAACTGGCTCTGGCTATCGCCAAAAAGTTACTGGGCCATGCCTTAACCATCAGCCCCCAAACCATCAGCGAAGCGGTGGCCCAAATTATAGAAACCACCGGCATTCAGGGGGCTTGCCGCATTCGGGTTAATCCCCATGATTATGAAGTTCTCCGGCCCCATTGGGACGCGGTTGCCAATTTGCAGCAACCGGACACCAAATGGGAGTTGATTCCTGATAAACAATTGAAACGGGGAGGCTTTTTAATAGACGTTGGGGGGGGGACGATAGATGCCCGGCTGGAAACGCAGTTGGGTCAAATAGAAATGGCTTTTGCCGGTGTGGCCGATACTATCGGTTAGTGACCTGTATCCAACACGGCCCGCACCTTTCGCACCAAATCAACCGCCGAAAACGGTTTCTGGATAAAGCGCTTTTTAGAGTCCAAGCCATCGTCCGGGACGATGGCTTCTTCTTTGTGTCCGGACATATACAAAACTTTTGTCTCTGCGCGCCGGTTTTTAACGCGCGCGGCCAACTCTTGCCCGTTGACATCGGGCATTACCATATCGGTCAACAACAAATGAATAACGCCCTGGTATTGTTCGGCGTGTTGTATCGCTTGCCGGCCGTCGGCGGCTTCCAGCACATGATACCCTTGCCGGGACAATAGCCGCACTGCCAAATTACGAATTGCCGGTTCATCTTCTACAATCAGCACCGTTTCAGTGCCGATGGGCATCTCGGCGGCCCGCACGCGACGCGGCACCCTGTTTGTTTCCGGGGCTTCGGTGGTACGGGGCAGGTAAATTTTAAACGTTGTCCCCCGGCCAACCTCACTTTCCACTTTGATGTGCCCGCCGCTGCGTTCAACAATGCCGAATGTGGTGGCTAACCCCAGGCCGGTGCCTTTGCCCTCTGCTTTGGTGGTAAAAAACGGCTCAAAAATGCGGGCTTTCACCTCATCTGTCATGCCGCTGCCCGTATCTTGCAGCAGCAGGCGCACATAGGGGCCAGGCTCCACCCCCAACCGATGGTTGGTATCCTGTTTGGGCAAAACCACGTTGGTTGTAACAATGGTCAGTTGCCCCCCCACGGGCATGGCGTCACGCGCATTAACCACCAGGTTCACAATAACTTGCTCTAACTGGGTAGGGTCAATTTTTATATACCACAAATCCGGCAGTAACCGGGTTTCCAAATTCACGTCGCGGCCAATAATCGGCTGGAGCATACTGCCAATGTTCATCACCACATCATTCAGATTGATAATTTGCGGATTGCCGCCCCTTTTGCGGCTAAAGGCCATCAACTGGTCAATGAGGTTCACGGCCCGTTGGCCGGTGCTTTGAATTTTATCAACCACATCCCGTGACGGGTCATCGGCAGAGAGTTTTGACTGCAAAATACCCACAAAACCGTTGATGGCGGTTAATAAATTATTAAAATCATGGGCAATACCGCCGGTAAGCCGCCCGATGGCTTCCATTTTTTGAGCCTGATAGTATTGTTCCTCAAGCTGAAGTTCGCGGGTAATATCGCGCTGGACGCTGACATAATTTACAATGGCGCCATGTTCGTTCCGAATAGGGGCCACGGTTGTATCTTCGGTAAACAGGCTGCCATCTTTTTTGCGGCTAACCATATGCCCCTGCCACACGTTTCCGGCCCGCAGGGTGGTCCATATATGCGTATAAAATGCGTCGTTGTGTTTTTCGCTTCTGCATTGCGCCAGCCAGTTACGCCCCAGCACTTCATCTTTGGCGTACAGACTGGTTTGTTCGTAGGCCGGGTTGGTATAAACAATGTATCCCCCCGTATCGGTAATGACCACGCTTTCGGCGGCCTGCTCTATGGCCGCGCTCAGTTGCCGGCGCGATTTATCGAGCCGCGCCCGCATAATGGCCCCCGCCACCTGGTCGGCCACGCGCCAGGCCAAATCAACCTCTTCTGAAGAAAACGCTCTGGCATCCAGACCGCTCAACGCAAAGTAGCCCACCATATCGCCCCCGGTAACAAGCGGCAAGGCCAGCAAAGCCGATGCGCCCCGGGTATGGGGCGCCTGACGAATGGCCTCGATGCGGGATTCGGTGTGCATATTGCCAACCACCAGGGGCGTTTTATGCTTTTGCAAATAGGCGGCCAGGGGGTCATCAGCCGGCGACACCGCTTCTACCGGGTCATCAAGCCAGCCATCGGACTGATAATAAGCTACGCGCACGGCTTGCCGCCGGCCGGCATCAAACAACAAGGCCACCACCCGGGCCATATCGAAGGCCAGGGCCAGTTCGTTACACGTAATCTGCAAAACCGATTGTTCGCTTAACCCTTTGGCCGAAGCGACAATGACCCGGTTCAGCAGGGTTAATTCCCGGTTTCGGCGGCGAATTTGTTCTTCGGCGCGTTTTCTTTCGGCGGCTTCAGCGTTCAGTTCCTGGGCGTAAATAATTGTTTGTTCATAAGCGCCGGTCAGTTGGTTAAGGCTATCCTGGGCCGCTTGTTCAGCCCGTTTCCGGTCGGTAATTTCCTGTTGGGCCTGTTCGTACAGGCGCGCGTTTTCCAGGGCAATTGCCGCCGAATTGATGAGGGGTTGCAGGACAGTCAACATTTTGTGGGTAAAGGCCCCCGGCTCATCGGCATCCAGGCGCAACAATCCCAAAACCTGCCCGCCGTGGACAACCGGCAACACCACGTGGCAGCGCACCCATGCGGTTTCTGCCTGAACAACCCAACGGGCTTCCTGCCGGGTATCGTAAATGAGCAACGGCTCCCGCGAGTAAATCACTTCCGCATCCAGCGGAAAATCTGCAAGGGGTTGGGTTAAATTGGCTATCAGCCGTTCACTGCCGAAATTTTGATAGCCCTGCCAGTAGGCGATGCGCAAATTTTCCCCTTCCAGCAAGACGATGTGCGCCGTTTTGTACGGCACCAATCGCTGCACCTGACGCAAAATTTCGTTTAACACGGCAGAGGCGCTATGTTGAGAGGTAAGGGCCAGGGTCACATCGGCCAGCGTTTCGGCAATAAGGCGTTGTTTGCGTTCTGCCGCCAGCAACCTTTCGCGGGCGATCTTCTCTGTTTCGCGCTCGGTAATGGCCCAGCCCAGAAAAATGATGATGATATAAAGCGACAGGGCAGGGATTTCAAAACCGAACAGGTCGGCGGCCGTTGCTTGTCCGACAAAATGCCAGGCCACAACGATGCCGGCCTGCACCCCGGCAATGCCGCTGATTGCCCCCCGCAACCCATAACGAATGGTTATCCAGGTTAGCGGCAGGAAAATCAAAAAGAACAGATTCCCGCTGAAGGCAAACGGAGAGACAAACGTCAGCCAAAAAATCAGGATGAACCCGCTGCTGACGACGGCTATTTCTGCCACCTTCTCCGGCGTTACGGGCTGAAAGACCGTTGAAAGCGCGGCTTTAAGCCGTTGTGGCCAGGAGTCTCCGGTTGCGGTCAGGTGGATTTTTCTGATTTGAAGGAGGCTGCTCACCAGAAAAGGGGTAAAGCCCAACAGGCTGAGCATCTCGTTGACCCAAATGACAAACAGCAAATTACTGTAGGGCCGGTCTAAAGAAACACCCGCCATGCTCAAGCTGACGATTGTCAGGGCGGCCACAAAAAAAGAGATTGTAACCGTTAGCAGCAACAAGCGCACCAGCCGCTTCAGCGTCCACCGCGAATTGAGGCTTTTCTGCCACAATCGCCGCATACCGCCGGCAGCCAGGCTATAGGCGGCCATCCGAATAACCGCATGGCCGAACAAAAGCCATATCGGCAGGGTTGCGCCTCCCCCAAAAATAACGGCAGCTAAAACGGGCACCAGCAATAACGGCAGATACCCCCATCCGCCCACCAGCAACCACGCCAAATCTACCCCCCCCAACACATATCGCTCCGGGACAAACGAAGGCGCAAGCCCGTAATTGGCCGGCAGCAACAGGACGGCAGCCAACAACAAATATCCCCCGGACAGATACATAATACGGAACAGGGGATAATCGCCGGCAGTCATATTCAGTTGCGCAGCAGACGGAACGCGGGCGTTGATGTTTTTTGAATCAAGCATGGGAAAACAACTTCCTGCCAACCACAAAATATACAACGGCTGTTTACAGTTTACCATAATGGCCTCAGATGGTCAATCGGCCCTGGGTACGCCAACCATTCTCATTCAAGCCCTTGCCGCAACCAGTTTGCCGACAGGAAACACTTGCAGCGCGGCATTTCTGCGGCTTGTCACCAATTTTCTTTACAGTCTTTTTACAGCTCGTTCACGCCATTTTTACTGAAGTTTCACCCTGATTGTGTTACAGTAACAATGTAGCAGTAGCAAAGAAAAGGGGTTTGCGGTTTATAACCATTATGATTAATTGGGATGCCTATTATCAGGCGCTGGAAAAAGCGTCGCCCTATGTTAAACGGGGCAAAGTTACCCAGGTGATTGGCTTGACTATTGAAGCCATTGGCTTGCACGCCCAGATTGGGCAGCTCTGCTACATTGTGGCCGACGACGGCCAGACCGAAACGCCGGCCGAAGTGATGGGCTTTAAAGATACCAGAACCTTGCTGATGCCTTTGGGCGAAATGCGCGGCATTGCCCCCGGCAACGCCGTCAGAGACAGCGGTTCGCTCTTCACCGTATCTGTGGGCGATGCGCTGCTGGGCCGGGTGTTGAACGGCCTGGGCCAACCCATCGACGGCAAAGGCCCCCTTGTTTGCCCCGCCGCCTACCCTGCCGCCGGAACCGCCCCGCCGCCGATGGGCCGGATACCCATCTGCCAACCGCTGGAAACCGGCGTCCGGGCCATTGACGGCTTTTTGACCGTGGGCAAAGGGCAGCGCATCGGCATTTTTGCCGGCAGCGGCGTGGGCAAAAGCACGCTGATGGGCATGATTGCCCGCCAGTCCCGGGCCGACATCAGCGTTATCGGCCTCATCGGTGAACGGGGCCGGGAAGTACGGGAGTTTATCGACAACGATTTGAAGGCGGAAGGGCTGGCCCGGTCTGTGGTGATTGTCTCTACCAGCGACCAGCCCGCTCTGGTGCGGCTGAAAGGGGCGTGGGTTGCCACCGCCATCGCCGAGTTTTTTAGAGACCAGGGCCGCGATGTAACCTTTATGATGGATTCCGTAACCCGCTTTGCCATGGCCCAACGCGAAATCGGCCTGGCAATCGGCGAACCGCCCGCCATGAAAGGGTACACGCCCTCGGTATTTGCCCTGTTGCCCAAACTAATGGAACGAACCGGCACCAGTGACCGGGGCACCATTACCGGCTTTTACACCGTGCTGGTTGAATCAGACGACATGACCGAACCCATCACCGATGCGGTGCGCTCAATTCTGGATGGACATATCGTCCTTTCCAGAGACCTGGCCGCCCAAAACCACTATCCCGCCATCGACGTTCTGGCCAGCGTCAGCCGGGTAATGCCCGCCATCACCGCCGACGCCCATCGCGCCCAGGCCAGCCAGTTGCGGGATATGATGGCAACCTACGAGAAAGCCAGCGACCTGATTAACATCGGCGCTTATGTCGATGGCTCAAACCCCGGCATTGACCAGGCCATTACGCTGCGGCCCAATATTCTTGGCTTTTTACGGCAAGATGCCCACAGCCCAACCTCTTATGAAGATACGCTCATCCAACTGGCTGATATTGCGCAAGCTCAACGCCAAATGATGCCCCAAAGGAGTAACGTATGAGTAAACCGACTGATTTCCGTTTGCAATCTGTGCTGAATTTCAAAACCGGCATTGTCGATAGTCTGGAAGTTGAATTCGGCAAGTTGAAAGGTATTCACCGGCAGGAATTGAACATTTTGCAGCAACTTGAACACACGGCGCTGGCCCAGCAAACCCTGCTGGAAAAAGAGCAACTGCAAACCGACCTCGATTGTGACACCATTACCTTGCATCAAAAATATTTGCAAATGCTCCATCACCGCATCATCCGGCAAAAAGTTCGCGTTAAGGCGGCCCGGGCCAATATGGAAACCAAACGGGCCGAATTGATAAAAACGATGCGAGAGCAAAAAACGCTGGAGAACCTGAAGGACAAACACCAAACCCGCGTTGCCAGAGAGTTGCTGCAAAAAGAAGCCAGAATCATCGATGATTTGGTCATCACCCGGTACGCACGTAAGGGGTATTCTCATGCTTGAACCGATTATGGCCCAACTTCAGCGAAAATTATATCAATCTGTGTTGGGAAACCTGCAAAATATCCTCACCCGCCCCCAAACCGGAGGCAGCGCCGCGTTCAAGGCGCACCCTTCCCAATTCGATGACCTGATTCAGCAGGTGGCCGAGCAATACCGGCTTGACCCGGCCTTGCTGAAGGCCGTGGCCCACGCCGAATCGAACTTCAGCCCGGAAGCCACATCCACAGCGGGGGCGAAGGGTATTATGCAGCTTACCGACGCCACCGCCCAGGATTTGGGCGTGCAAAACGTCTTTGACCCCGCCGAAAACATCGCCGGGGGGGCGAGCTATCTGCGGCAAATGCTGGACCGCTACGACGGCAATGTGGTGATGGCCCTGGCCGCCTACAACGCCGGCCCCGGCGCGGTTGACCAATGGGAGGGCATTCCGCCCTATACCGAAACGCTGGCTTACGTACCCCGCGTTCTGGACCTGCACCAGCAGTACAGCAATACCTGGATGGCCTAATAATATTCACATCGGGAGATATTTTATGTCCAGTCCATTAATGAGCAACCCCTCCATGAAAGCGCTGGCTTACGCCCTTGACGGGCTGGCCCTGCGCCAAAAAACCACGGCCAACAACATCGCCAATATCGACACCCCCCACTACAAAGCCCAGCATGTCTCTTTCGAAAGCCAACTTCAGGCGGCCCTCAACCACGGCGCCGGCGACAATTCGCTGCCGCTAACGACCACCAGTCAGCGCCATATCAGCATGGGCCAACCCTCATTCGACCCGTCGACCATGGTTGTTCAGCAGGAAAACAACAGCCTGCGCAACGACGGCAACAACGTTGATATTGACCTTGAAATGACCACCCTGGCCGAAACAAGCCTGCGTTACCAGGCCTTAACCCAGCTATCAGGCATGAAAATCAGCCTGCTCAAAAACATCATCAGGGAAAGTCGCTGATATGGCCCGGCCAAAATAACAATGCGCGCGCTGTTTACCCAAATTTTACGCATCCTTCACCCACCTTTTACTGAAACAAAGTCCTTTCTGTGATAAAGTAGATGGTGAACCAACGGCATGCGGTACCGCCGTATTCAAAAATCCAATAACGAAAGGAGGTGAACAAAAATGGATACTCTGAATATTACCAGCTTGTTGGCCGGATTAAGCCCGCAAATGATGACCGCGTTGAACGCGGGCCGGCAAACCGGCAATCAGGCTTCCGCCGACGGCTCATTTATGGAACTTTTGCAAAGCGTTGTGGCCCAACTGGGCAACCCCGCCGAACCGATGGCTTCCGTGGCCGTCCCGGCGCAAGCGCCCCCCTGGCTTGACACTCTTTTGACTTTACTGGGGCAAAGCAGCAGCCTGCCGGCCCAGACGCCGGACCCCACCGGGGAAGCGTCTTTAACCGCAACAACCGCACAATTAACCTCGCTGACCGAGGTGATGGCCGCCATTCAATCCATACTGCCCGAATCATCGCTGGACAAGCAACTTGTCGACTCTGAGTTGAGCGTTGCCGCCGGGCCGCAAGCGCAAACGGGCAAACAGGAAACCGACACCGAAGACCAGATTTCGCTGAACGTGACGCTGGCCGCAATGACGGGCATTATCCCCACCGAACTGACCGCCACCCAACAGCCCACGGCCCCGGCTGACCCCGCCACCTCAACCGCCCCAACAACCCTGCCCCCCGTGGCCCAGGGTACGGTCATCCCCGTGCCAGCCAACGGCACGCCGCTGCAAACCGCAGCCGCCGCGCCGGCAGCGCCCGTAGCAGAGACCGCCGCGCCGCAATCCGTCGCGCCGGCCGCCAACTTCGCCGCTCAGGAAGCCCCCGTCGCCGCAGAAACAACAGTTGCCGCAGAAACAACCCGGCCCGTAGCCACAACCCCCGCCGCCGATTTCAATCAGACGCTGAACGCGGCCCAAACGCAAACAGAATCGCATCCCGCCCCGGCAGACGCTTTGGCCCCCGCCGATACGCCGGCCACTCAGTCCGCCGCAGGTCAGGCCACGGCCAACCTGAAACTGGACAACCCGGCTTCAAACAACGGCAGCGCCCCGACAACAACTGCCACCGCCCCGGCCGCCGAGACAACCACCGTGCGGCCAATGGCCCAAACCGATACCCCTTCGCAGCAGCAGCAAGATTCCCCGGCCACCGATACCCCGGCCATATCGGCAACATCTGTAGCCCAGGCAACCCACACCGCCCAGCCGGTCTTCACCGTTAGTGACGCAAGCCCGGTTGAAGCCAAATCGGTATTGCCCAATATTCCGGCCCTGCATCAACTGACCGATTCCATCAAGCTGCTCAACGAAAACGGCCAGACCGCCATCCAACTGAAACTGCATCCGGAATCATTGGGGCAAGTAATGGTGCGATTACACGTGGCCGATGGACAGGTTACGGTTCATATGCTGGCCGAAACCGCGCAGGCGCAGTCACTCATTCAAAATCACTTGCCGCAACTGAAGGCCGCCTTCTCACTGCAAGGCATGGCCGCCGATACGCTCAACGTCAACGTGGGCAGCGACGCCTCGGCCTTTAACGCGCCCGGCCAACAGCAGCAGCAAACATGGTCAAACGAAGCCAACCGGCCCTATTTTACGCCCGCCGCCAATATCCCCTCATCGCCCGTCACCCCCCCGGCGCAGCGTTCAGCCGGTTCTTTATCACAAATTGATTATCACGTTTAAACTTGTTCCTTCTGAAAGGAGGGAGGCTTATGACAATTGATAGCGTGCCTGGAGTTGGTCAAACCACACCTCCCCAGCCGGCCGTTTCCAAAGGCACCGGGCAAATGGAAAATTTGGGCCAGGATGCCTTTTTGACGCTTTTGCTGGCCCAGCTAAAAAATCAGGACCCGCTAAACCGGCCAGTGACACCGACTTTATTGCCCAACTGGCTCAATTCAACTCGCTCAACCAGCTTACCGCCATCAACAAAAGTATGGAAGAGCTGAAGACTTCCCAAATGATGACCCAGGGCAGCGGCATGATTGGCAAAACCATCACCGGCCTGTCCGGGGGAAAATCGATTACCGGCATCGTTTCCGGCGTAAAACTGACCCAGGGCAATGTTTATTTAGACGTCGACGGCCATCAGGTGGCCCTTGACACCGTCCACACCATTGAAGATACGCCGGTGGAGAATACGCCGGTGGAGGGCGCGCAAAATGGTCAATAATATTAATCTGGAACATGCCATCCGCGCGGCGGGCAGTATCTCTGTGGCCGACCAGTTCAAGCCCAAATCCGGCGCGTCCTCTGCCGAACCGCAGATTAGCTTCAATGATATGTTGCGGAACGAACTGGGCCGGGAACCCAAAATTAAACTCTCTGCCCACGCCCAACGGCGCATCGAAGCCCGCAACATCCCCTTCGGCAGCGAAGAGACGGTTCGGCTGGAACAGGCCGTAGCCAAAGCCGAGCAAAAAGGCTCCCGCGAATCACTGGTGTTGATGGACGACCTGGCCCTGGTGGTCAGCATAAAAAACAAGGTGGTCATCACCGCCGTAGATGCCGGCCACCGTAAAAACGACGTGTTCACCAATATTGACAGCGTCGTTTTATCCTGAAAATTTTGATTGATTGAGTTAATTATCGCTTCCCGGCCGGACCTCCTGGAGGAAGTTGGGAAGCAATTGCCGAACAGGAGGCAAAAAAATGATACGTTCACTTTCAATGGCTATCGCTTCTTTAAGAAACCATCAGGTTTTTATGGATGTCATTGCCAGCAATATTTCCAATGTTAATACCACCGGCTACAAAGCCAGTCGGGTTCAGTTTCAGGAATTGTTGAGCCAGACTATTCGCGGCAGCAGCGCCCCGCGCGGCGGCGCGGGCGGCCTGAACCCCGTCCAGATTGGCCTGGGTATGGCCCTGGGCGGCATCGACACCCTGTTTACGCAAGGCAGTTTGCAAGACACGGGCCGCCTGACAGACCTGGCTATTCAGGGCAATGGCTTCTTTGTCCTCAAAACCGGCGAAGGCTACGGCTACGTGCGCGACGGCAACCTGGATGTTGGCGTAGACGGCGGCCTGGTTCACCTGACCACGGGCTACAAAGTGCAAGGCTGGACTGCCGATAACAACGGCAACATTGACACCGGCGAAGCGGTATCCAGCATTAATATCCCGTTGGGTATGCGTCTGGCCAGAGCCACAACGTTGACCAACCTTTCCGGCAACCTGGATGCCGGCGCAGACCCCACCGACCCGGAACAAGTGGCGAATATGACCATAGGCGTTTATGACTCGTTGGGCAACCAGCACGAAGTCACAATAACCTTCACCAAAAGCGCCACCACGCCCAACCAATGGGACTGGGCGGCTACCCCGCCCGATGTAAACCAGGACGGTGCGCCGGACTTCACCTTTGCCAACGGCACCGGCTCCGGCACCGTCGTTTTCAAGACCGACGGCAGTTACAACGCCGACCCGGACGGCGACGGCATTAACAACGATATTTATCTGGAAGTAGCCGATTTTAATACCGGCGCAGCCGGCGCCGCCTACAACGCCGACCCGGACCTGGACAGCAGTATCCATCTTGATTTTTCAAGCATTACCCAACTGGTCAATCTCAGCGAGGTTTCGGTGGCGAATCAGGACGGGCTGGCCCCCGGCGCGTTAACCACCTTCAGTATGAGCAACACCGGCGAAATTATGGGCGTTTTCTCTAACGGCCTCACCCGCCGGTTGGGCCAAATTGCTATGGCAAAATTCCAGAATTCCGGCGGGTTGCGCAAAGAAGGACAAAGTTTGTTCAACACCTCGGCCAACTCCGGCGTGGCCCAAATCGGATTGCCCGGTCAGGATGGTCGCGGCCAGATTTCATCGGGCTATCTTGAAATGTCGAATGTGGAGCTGGCCCAGCAATTTACCAGTATGATTACCGCCCAGCGCGGCTTTCAGGCCAACAGCCGGGTTATCACCGCTTCCGATGAAATGTTGCAGGAGCTTGTCAACCTGACGAGATAAGCGACCACAACCGGGCAGGGGCATAATCCTTTCCTGCAAAAAATATCACATTAGCCAAATTGGGAATCGTCAGGGTCAATCGGCAAAACAGCCCCGATGATTCCCGATTTATATTTTGACTATGAGCTACGCTTCCGCTTTATCAGCCGCTATTTTAAATACCCTCCGCCCCGCCGGCTCTACCGTGCGCCTGCCCAATGTGGTGCAGCTTTCCGAAGGCCAGGTCATCAAAGCCAACGTGCAGCGCGTGATTGATTCAACGGTGCTGCTTGATATTGCCGGCCGAATCATCTCGGCCCAAACCGAAATCCCGCTTCAACCCCACCAGCAAGTGTTGCTGAACGTGACCAGCGTCAACAACGACCAGATTACGCTGCAACTGGTGGCGCAAAACGGCAGCCTCCCCCCGGCTATGGGCCAAACCGTCAGCGCCGAAGCGCAATTGGGCCAACTGCAAAATTTGCAGGGATTGCTCACTTCGTGGGGGCTGGAACCGGACGCCGCCAACCTGTCGCTGGCCCAAAACCTGCTGACCCACGGCCAAACCGTTACCCCGCATGATGTGCAGGCCGCTCGCGCCGCATGGCAAGCCCTGCCCAACGCCCAATTCGCCGACCTGGAGGCGTTGGCCTATTTGCAGGCCAACAACCTGCCCACCGGCGAAGAAGCCGTGGCCCTGGCCAAACACTGGCTAAGTGGCCTGCCGCCCATCGCCAACCGGCTGACCAATCTTCAGCAGGCGTTGCAACAATCGTTAAGCCGGCTTCAGCAAGCGACAACCGCGCCGGCAGATAATCAACCCCAAACTGCCGCCATGAAGCAACTGACCGCCACCCTGCAAACCACGCTGGCCCAAATTTCAAGCTGGCCCGTCGGCCCGGACACCCCCGCCACCGAACTTGCCGCCCGGCTGAACAATTTGGCCGTGAATTTGGGGACGCCGCCGGAAGCGTCGCTGGCAAAACAGGCGCAGGTTATTATCACTCAGGGACAGGGACAATCCCCACCCGCGCCGGAAACCGCC
>JAJRUC010000523.1 GCA_024278015.1 Chloroflexota bacterium | reverse complement strand
AGTTGAATGACATTGCTGAAGACATCGCCGTTAAGCGAGTACGCGCCTTCTGACTGTTGTTGATAGAAGTTCGAGGCGGAAACGCCGGTCAGGTCAACGCCCGCGCCGCCGTTCAGGTCGGTGCGAACCACGCCCACGCCGTTACCAAACATCAGGTTTTGATACCAGCTGGTGGTAAAGTTACCGCCGGGGGCGTACATGGTGCGGTTGTCGCCGGAAGCGGCCGGATCCGGAATGGTGCCGAAGAGAGGGCCGGTAACGGTGGCAGTAGCGGTTTGGGTGCCGCCCAGGGTATCGCAGGCGGGAATATTATCGGTGCCGGTAAACTCGATGGGAATCATCAGCATTTTGGCGGTGCCGGTAACGGCATCTACGGCCTGTAAACCCCGGCCCTTTGCCTGTGCTTTTTCCAGAGCCTTCATACGAGCAGCGAAGGCCATCGGGTTGGGGCCGCTTTTCTCGTTTCTGGCGGCAAAGTCTTTGTACCACTGGTCAAGCAACACGGCGGCGTCCGGGTCATCCAGAGACACGCCGGCGGCCTGAGCGGCTACAATATCGTCGCGGGGGGGCATTTCGTTGGGGAATTGACGCCCCCGGAACTGGCTCAGATACTCGGCGGGGTTGTAGGCGCCGTCGCCGCCCTGGGCCACGCTGGCGGTGGGCGCAAAAGCGACGAACAAGGCCACGACCATCGTCAAGGCCAAAACCGTCGAAAATGCCAGAATTCCATTCTTTTTAAATTTACTTGATACGTTCATTTGCTCTCCTTAATTTGTAGCAGTTATTTGTTTTATCGTTGCAAACAAATAGAACTCCTTTGATAAATCAGGTAATTTCTATAAAAGCACCTCCTCCTTTTCTGTCCTTTTTGTCCTAACCTTGTTACCAGACAAACCTCCCCGGAACCGCAAATGGAACGGCAGGGCATTGAACGGCGTCTACACTATAATGCGCTTTCGGGCAGATTTAACCGCTAACAAGGTTTGGAGTTGTTTTATGGTATCTACTCAGCAGACGAAAAATGTAACTGCTCACCCCTCCTTAATCCCCCCTTAAAAGGGGGAAGATATTCCCTTCCCTGCTTGCGGGGGAAGGGTAGGGAGGAGGTAAAAACGGCAAAAAACGCTATTTTCGGTTACAACTGCTTAACCTGAGTGGTTACATTTTACGAATATGAATTTTTTAATTGGAAAAATCCTGATTATACTTATTATGATACTGACCGCTTGCTCGCCGGCAACAATACCTGCCCCTGTTTCTCCGGTGAGCGCGGCCCGCTCAATTATTGTCTCCCCTGCCCCGGTCATCCGGCCCACTTCATTACCGGCGGAAGACGGCCCCAACTTGATGGAGGAAAAAATGACCGCGCCCCCCAGCCTGCAACCGGCTGATGACTCATCAACAGCGAAAACAGCGCCCGTATTTACCTTGACCCACTTGCCCCCGGAATCCGGCGCCGCTGAAACGTGGTCGCTTTTTGCCGACGGTCGGCTGATAACGCCCACGGGTGAGAAACAAAATTTAACAGCCGCCCAAACCGCACAATTCCTGACCGGTTTGGAAGACTTGACGTTCTTCTCCCTGTCGCCCCAATACCGCTGCGATTCCTCCTGCAACCAGTCCGGCCACACCTACATCATCTCGGCCCGGTGGCGCGGACAAAAAAATCGCATTAAACTGGTAAATGGTATCCCTCGCAACCCGGCGGAAATACAAAAAATCATGCAACTGTTCCTGAAGGTCATTCAGCCGGGCCGAACAACACCGCCCAGCCGTTTTTAAGTATCCCACCCTTAAAAATAACCGCTCACCCGTCAATTTACCAACATTCTTTGTAACTATACAGCCGTACAGCCGTTGGTTTTATATTTGAGCAAACTGTTTGTTCGACTGGATTCCTGCCCTGCCTCCTGATGAAGAAACAGAATAATACTTGTAACTATTCAGGCATAAGCATTTGGGTGGTGGTAATTTTTGACTGATGGGACAAATTGTCTTTCCCCCTCTCCCTAACCCTCTCCCCTTGGGGGAGAGGGAATTTTGCTCCCCCCTCTCCCCTTTGGGGGGAGGGTTGGGGAGGGGGTTTTCGTCCATCAGTCAATTCTGGCCACTACCAGCATTTGTAAGGATAAACAGCGCTCTTTTGCAGCCTGCCCCTGATAAAGAAACCGCTTTACGTTTGCTCCCCCCCTCAAGAGGGGGGTAAACGGTTACGGTGGAGATTGCTGCGGTGCAAAAAACGACACCCTGTACAGTCACTAATACTTTTGCATTATAGCACATAGAAATACCTGCTGCAAATATTTTTTGGGCATGTCGCGCTTTATTGACGCAAAATTAAAGGCAAATATACGGGATGTACGGTTTGTAAAAGCGCAAATTTTCCCAATTTACAGGCGCTGCTCCACAGCACATGTCGCCCCGTATCAACCCCAACGGCCAATGTGCCCAGCGAACCGGCATCGCATGTTTCAACGGCAGGCCGCCATTGCGCCGCATTGTCATCGTAATAATAGATACCAATGGCCGATTCGTTGCCCGCAAAGGTATCGGTGTAATGCACGGTGATGGTCATCGGTTGGGCCAACGTCAGGTTGGGCAGCAAAAACGACCCCGTCCCGCCATAAGCGTCCAATCGAAACAAGACATCCTCATAACCCAGTTGCGGCGAAACCAGCCACTCATCGGGCAGCGGCAAAACCGTGTAGCCCAGCGTGGTGGCGGGCGCAAAATTGGCGGCAGGAATTTCGATGGTCAGGAATTGGGTCACGCTGAAGCCGGGGGTATCAGTGATGACGACGGTCTGCGTGCCGGGGTCGACCGGCACTGCAACGCCCAGCAGCGTGACCACCGGCCCCTGCCCGCCAACGGTCAGCAAGCCGTTTTCCGCCGACGCGCCGTAGCGATGGTTGGTAATGGTGTGGGTGGCGGTGACCACCAGCGTGGTTTGGGTAAAGCCGCCGTCGGCCGCCAGCAAAGGCACCGCCCAACTGACCACATCGCCGGCAAACGCGCCGCCGCGCACATAAGTTGCCCCGGCGGGCAGGGCATCAGTGATGACGATGTTGCGCAAGTCAACCGGACTAACATTGGTCAGGCTCAGGGTGTAGGTTATCGGCGCGCCGGCAAGGCCGGCTTCCGGGCCGGTTTTGCGCAGCGAAAGGGTCTGGTCGCCCCAGGTCAAGGTCACCACCGGCCGGATTCCGGCCACAACCATGACATCGTCCACCGAAAAACCGTAATCCTGATTGATAACCGTCGTGGTGGCGGTCATCGCAAATGTTACAACTTCTGTGCTGTGGGCCGCCACTTGCGGCACATTCCACTGCACCATGCCGTCGATACGGGTTCCGCCGGTGATGTACACCCCGCCCGCCGGAATGGCATCGGTGATGACCACGTTGGGTAAAACCGCCGCGCCGCGATTGGTAAGGGTCAGGGTGTAGGTGATGCGGCTGCCGGGGGCCGTCGTGGCCGGGCCGCTTTTGCTGATTTCCAAATCGGCGGCCTGGGCAATATTCAGCGTGCGGGTTATCCGATTATCCTCAAAATTCAATTCCCAATCAGAATTATCGGCCGGGTTGACGGTAGCCGTCAAGGCATAACTGCCCGCCTGTGAGATTGTCCACGAAGCCGTCAACAAAACACTCTGGCCGGGGACAAGGCTCGGCGCGGTGGCGGTTTGTTGCGCGATGGCCGTTCCATTTTGCAGGCCAAACTGCACCGTCGCCGTGGTTGATGTCCAGTTGCCGCTGTTGCTGACAGTGGCCGAAACCACCGGACTCAGCGTGGTACTGCCGGTAATTTGCAAAAACGAATCGCCCTCAAAATTAATTATGGTCAAATCAGGATACCAGAGGACTTGTTGGCTGACTACGTTGCCGGCGGTATTGGTCTCCGATGCAGTGGCGCTGACCACCACGGTGGCGGTGTAATAGCCCTTGTCCGGCGCCTGAATCTGGCCGGCGGCATTGATGAAGGCCGGGGTGTGGTTATAGCGGGTTCCCAGTTCCGGTATGGAATAGGTGGCCGTACCGACGACGGTCCGGCTCAATCCTTGCGTCAGGGTGATGGCCGCAGTCACATTGGTGGCCGTCAGATTGCCCATATTATTTACATAAGCATTGATAGATAATTCGTTCAGCAGCCCACCCGGCGGCGGAATGACCTGCAAATCGACATAATCTGTATAGGCGGCGGTGGATTCGGCCACAAAGGCGTTGCCGATGACGGTCAGGGTGCCGTCGTTGTTGAACAGGTTGCCGCCGTAGCCGTGATTATTGTCGCGGGTGGAATACCAGGCCCAGGCTTGCACCAGCCGTCCGCCGTCGGCGGCGTAACCCGCTACGGGGTCAGTTTGGGTGCGCAGCAAATCAAAAATTTCGGTCAGGAAGGTGGCGGCAGCCGTATTGCTGAAGCCGGAATACGAAGGCGAGGGCAGCACCCCGAATTCGGTCACGATTAATGGAACATCGCCGTAGCCCCGGTTGTTCATCCACTGCCGAAAGGCCAGCAGGTTGTTTTCCATATTAATGTTATTGTCGTTGGGGGCGTCGTACACGTCCAGCAGTTCGGCGGCGGTAAAATTGATGCGCCAGCCATCGTGATTGATAAAGGGCGGCGTGCCGGAGCCCCAGCCGCAAGACTGTTCATTTAAAATGTAGAGATGAATGTTCCACAGGTCAACCGGAAACGGTTCGCCGTAGGTGGTCTGATAATAGGTCATCATCCGGTCCAGATATTCCATGCGGATGGGAGAGGGCTGCACCACGCCGCCCACGGCCACTTTGGCGGTAGGGTCGGCAGCTTTGATGAGGGTGTAAAATTCGTGGTACAGGTCGGCGTACAATTCAGCCTGAATGGGGCTGCCGTTGTAAATGGAATCGGGCTCGTTACCGATAATCCAGACCGAGCCGGGATTGGCCTGGGCGTTGCGGATGATGGCGCTGTTTGAGGGGGTCGTCACCTGGTTGCGCCGGGTGGCCGGGGCGTTGTACCAGACACAGATTTTGCCCGTATCCTGAATATTAAAATAGATGGTCTGCACGTATTCCACGCCGCCGGGGTGGGCCGGACTGT
>JAJRUC010000522.1 GCA_024278015.1 Chloroflexota bacterium | reverse complement strand
TTTCTGCGCCCCTTTCGTGGCGTTCATAAAAAATACTTGTCCGGCTATGTCGCCATCCACGAATTTGCTGTCAATCACAAAGCCGTTTCTCCTGAATTTGTTTCGACTATCGTCCGCTCTCACTTGTTCTGAACATGAGCCATATTCTTTTGTTCAACGAACCCGGGATTCTGTTTCAAATACGTCTTCCAGTGCGGGCAGGACGAAACGCATTGTGCCGAAGCCGGCCAGCAAGCCCGTCAACAGCCGCATCCACCAGTTGAACGAACCGATGGCATCTCCGGCGTAAAATGTGGCAGAGAAAGCGTTGTTGGTTAATGCCGCCAGCCAGGTGTTTGTATCGCGGAAGGCCGCCCCAAAGTTGATGGCGTCACTGATGGTGTGCGTAATGCCGTCAATGCCCAGCGGCACAAGAGACAAAATCAACAACCAGACAGGCAACACTTTCCAGCCCGATGTCGCCAGGGGGTTGCCGGTTTTTCGGCGGCGACGCAGGCGTGAAACCGCCATCCACAGCCCGGACAGGAAGTAGGGCGTGTAAAACGACACCATCCGGTCAGACCAGGCAATTTTAAATCCAAAATCTGCATTGCCCACAAACTGGCGCAAACGGAAAAAGTCTGTGTACGGCCACACGGTATTAATATCCTGCACCGAATACATTATCTTTGGCCCAAACAGAAAGTATGACCGTTCCGGCAGTTGGTGGCACTGCACGCTGTAAATCTTGTAAATGACCGAGGCCATCCCCGGCCACCCGATGGCCGCGAATACGGGGGCAAACCAGGGCAGTATCACCCACGTCCCAAAAAATATGTTGACAATGAGCAACCAATGGCGATAAAAAAATGTTGCTATTTTGTCAGCCGTTGTTGATTCAATGGCAGGATGGGATGTAACCGTTTCTGTCATAATAACTCCTAACCTCTCGTTATTGTACCCGTTTTCGGCGCTTCGTCCAGGTTAAGGGGGTTTCAACGCAGGGCAAACGCATCTGAATTGAAATATGATAAAAAACCTCAACTTTCAGCATACAACAGGCGCAAATGTCTGTCCAGCGCCAACTTGCCCGTTTTTAGCCCGCCAAATTACCTGTACTTGTCCGGGCAAGGTTGGCGCCGCGCAATAATTACAGCACTTGCAATCCTGACAAGTATACAGCCAAAATTTTTGGCTTTTCGGAAATTCAGGGAGTGTGGAAAAATAATCGTCGCAGGGGTACGATGCATTGTGCCCCTGCGACACAGAGCGAACACAAAAATTGTTACGAAACCACCTGAAATCCTGAAAAACCAAAATTTGAACTTTAAGCGGAAATGATGGATAATCACCTCGCTTGTCTTTTAATTCGTCGCTGATGTTTCAGGCGCAAAGTGACCTTGAACCGAAATTTTACCCGACAAACTCTGGAGGAAACAAGTCTATGACCGATAATCCGAAAGCGCAAGCCCCACCCCGCGCCCCGTTACCAGGACGCCGGCTGTTGTCGGCGCTGGGATTTGTAGTTACCTTGCTGGCCGGCATCGCCATCGGCTTGCAATTGCAGCCCGCAGCAACCGTGGTGCAGGTGGTGGTTACGGCCACTCCCAACCCGGCCTCTGCTGCCGAAAACGCAGACGCGCCGGCGGCGGCAGAGAGCGCCACCGATAGCCCCGATTTGATGACCTTTTTACTGGCGGATGCCCGACATTTTCAGGGTGATGAGAATGCGCCCGTTACGTTCATTGAATTTAGCGATTTCAAATGACCGTACTGCGGCAGTTTTGCCACCGACTCGTTGAGCCGGTTACGGGAAGAGTTCATCAAGACCGGGCAGGTGCGGTTTGTTTACAAACATTTCGCCGTTTTGGGGCCGGAATCGGTGCGCGCCGCCGCCGCCAGCGAATGTGCCGCCGAACAGGATAAATTCTGGGAGTTCCATGACTTTGTTTTTGCTGACCAATTGGCAAACAGAACCGTTTTAACCAATGACCAACTGACTGCAATGGCGGTTACTTTGGGGATGGATGGACAATCTTTTGCTGAATGTGCCGGCTCCAATCGATATACCGCCCAAATTCGGCAGGAATCGTTTTCCGTACAATCGCTGGGCGTGCGCGGCACGCCGGGTTTTGCAATTAATGGCGTTTACGTTGCCGGCGCGCAACCCTACAATGTTTTCCGCCGGCTCATCAATGAGCAACTCGTCAATCAGTAGCGGACACTTCCGGGCCACTATCGCGGAATATGTTCCTGCAAATATCGCTCGAACTTCGCAAATTTTTCCACCGGCACGTCCTTTTTCGGAATGGCAAAGATGAAGCCCTGCTTGTGAAACAGCACAAAATTTCCGGCTACCACCTGCCGGCCTTTAAATTCGTCCCACTTGAATGTGTTTTCTCCCAATTCCGTTTTCACGGTAATTCCCGCGCCGGAAAACGTGTATCGCGTGGGCAATAATTGCGGATTGTCTTCATTGCGGGTTTGGCGCAAAATATTGAACACTCCCAAAAACACATAAAACAAATACGGCAGCCATGCCACGATGAGCAGGCCATAGTTTCCACGGCTGAGGGAATAGACTGTGACCACGCCGACCGCCACCAGATAAATATACAATCCCTTGTTTTGGAAAAACAACAAAAAAGCCA